>NZ_JBFUGN010000545.1:0-4135 GCF_056402895.1 Rhizobacter sp. P3_B12
TGCGAAGGCGGTCGGCCTGTCCGAGCGCGTGGCCGAGCTCGAAGGCGAGCTGCGGCGGCTGTCGGAAGAAGTGTCGACCGACCAGCTCACGCAGATCGCCAACCGCCGCGGCCTGATGCAGGCGTTCGATGCCGAAAAGGCGCGCATGGAGCGCGGCCAGACCGAGCTGTCGATCGGCCTGCTGGACGTCGACAACTTCAAGCGCCTGAACGACGAGCTGGGCCATGCGGCCGGCGACACCGCGCTGAAGTCGCTGGCCGAGGTGGTCAGCAAGGCGCTGCGCCCGACCGACCTGGTGGCGCGCTACGGCGGCGAGGAGTTCGTCGTGCTGCTGCCCGACACCCCCGTGCAGGAGGGCGAGCAGATCCTGACGCGCCTGCAGCGCTCGCTGTCCGGCGGGCTCTTCATGCACGAGCAGCGCCAGGTCTTCGTCACCTTCTCGGCCGGCGTCACGCTGTACCGGCAGGGCGAGGCGATCGAGGCTGCGCTCGAGCGCGCCGACGAAGCGCTCTACGAGGCCAAGCGAACCGGTAAGAACCGGACCTGTGTCGGATAAAAGCCTGTCGAATCTACCGATCGCCTGTGTCCAACAGTGACATGAGCCGGGCTTTCTGACAGGAAGGGTGCCCGTGTTCACCCTCTGGCGCCGCAAGAGAAATTCAGTTACAGCGCGAGGGCCTGTTGGCACGCCTCGTGCGTGAGGGGTTCGTGAAATTCTCAACGGACTCCTTCTCCCATGTTCGAAGAACGCAGCCATAGGCAGTTGTTCCTCGGTGCACCGCCCTCGGTGACGTCCTTCATCGCCGCGGTGATGGAGCCGTTGCTGACGGTGCTGTGCTATCTCGCCGTCAGCAGCTTCTTCAACGAGCCGGTCGAACGGCCGGCGCTGACGCTGTGCATGCTCGTGCTGGTGCTGAGCTTCCCCGGCGTGAACCGCTTCAAGGACCGCAGCCTCAATGCGGCGATCGACATCCTCAGCGCGTGGATCGCGCTGCTGGGCATCCTGGTGCTGTGCGGCTATGCGACCGACAGCCTGAAGTTCTTCGAGTGGCGGGTGCTGGCGTGGTGGGCCGGGCTGACGCCGGTCGTGCAATGGATCGCGGTGCGCGGCGGCAAGGAGGTGCTGCGGCGCCTGGCATTGCGGCCGGAGTACCGCCGCAGCGCGGTGGTGGTGGGGGCCGGGCCGCTCGGGGCCAAGGTGCTGGAGTCGCTGAAGGCGCGCCGCTCGTTCGGGCAGGACTTCGTCGGCTTCTTCGAGGACCGTTCGCCGGATCGCCTGCACCCCGATGCGCGCGAGCATGTGAAGGGCCGCTTCGAGGACCTGGCCGAGTGGGTGCGCCGCCACGGCGTGCGCGATGTCTACATCACGCTGCCGCTGACCTCGCAGCCGCGCATCGTGAACCTGCTGGCCTCGCTGCAGGACACGACCGCCTCGGTGTACTACGCGCCCGACGTGTTCGGCGTCAGCGTGATCCAGGGGCGCCTGCAGGACATGGCCGGCCTGCCGGTGGTGAGCCTGCTGGAGTCGCCATTCACCGGCACCAACGACCTCGTCAAGCGCTTCAGCGACATCGTGCTGGCGTCGCTGATCCTGCTGCTGATCTCGCCGGTGATGGCGGCGCTCGCGATCGGCGTGAAGCTGAGTTCGCCCGGGCCGGTGATCTTCCGCCAGAAGCGCAACGGGCTGGATGGCGAGGAGATCGAGGTCTACAAGTTCCGCTCGATGACGACGCAGGACAACGGCGCGGTGGTGAAGCAGGCCACGCGCGGCGATGCGCGCATCACGCCGTTCGGCGCGTTCATCCGCAAGACCTCGCTCGACGAGCTGCCGCAGCTGATCAACGTGCTGCAGGGGCGCATGAGCATCGTCGGGCCGCGCCCGCATGCGGTGGCGCACAACGAGCAGTACCGCAAGATGATCCAGGCCTACATGGTGCGGCACAAGGTGCGCCCGGGCATCACCGGCTGGGCGCAGGTGAACGGCTTTCGCGGCGAGACCGACACGCTGGACAAGATGGCCGCGCGCGTCGAGTACGACCTGGAGTACCTGCGCAACTGGTCGATCGGGCTGGACCTGATGATCATCGTGCGCACCGTGCGGCTGGTGCTCTTCGACCGCAACGCCTATTGATGCGATGCGGGCCATCCGTTTCCACTTTCGTCCGGTGAACCTATGCGCAGTCGTTCTTCCGTTGCTGTCCTCGTCCTGACCGGCTTCGCCGGCGCTGCCCAGGCCGGTGACGAATCCGATCCGTACGTGTTCGGCATCAGCCAGGCCATCTCGGCCGACAACAACCTGTTCCGCGCGCCCGATGGCGAGCCGGCGGCGCGCGATGCGGTGTCGTCGACCGGGCTGCGCGCCGCGATCGACCAGCCGTTCGGCCGGCAGCGTTTCACGGCCGGGCTCGAAGCCAACATCAACCGCTACAAGAACAACACGCAGCTGAACAACACCGACCACCGGCTGTCGGCGCGGCTCGACTGGTCGACCGTCGAGCGCGTGTCGGGCGAGCTGACGGCCGAGCAGCGCAGCAGCCTGTACCGCTACGACCTCGACAGCCAGAACCGCTACACCGGCAAGAACCAGCTGCGCACGACGGGCGCCGGGCTGCAGGTGCGGGTCGGCGTCGTCACCGCGTGGACGCTGGAGGGCGGCTGGGCCGGCAACCAGAGCCGCTACTCGGCCGAGGAGTTCAGCAACCGCGACGTGCGCCAGCAGACGGTGAACGCCGGCGTGCGCTGGGCCGATTCCGACGCGCTCAGCGTGCGGCTCGGCGGCCGGCACACCGAGGGGCGTTTCCCGAACTTCGGCGTCGAGCCGGACGTGTTCCGCCGCAACGACGTCGACCTCAGCCTGCTCGCGAAGCCGAACGGCCTGAGCACGCTGAACGCGCGTGTCAGCGTGACGCGCGAGAACCATTCGGTGCAAGCGCAGCGCGACACGAACACCTGGACCGGCGCGCTCGGCTGGAACTGGCAGGCCACCGGCAAGCTGAACTTCGACACGCAGCTCTCGCGCGACAGCAGCGTGGGCAGCAGCACCTTCGGCACCGCGCTCAACGAGATCGATTCGAGCGACACGCGGGTCAGCCACGGCCTGCAATTGAAGGCGCGCTGGGATGCGACCGCGAAGATCCAGCTCACCGCGCAGGGCGGCTACACGCGGCGCAAGCTGGACAACGCCTTCATCGCCAACGGCGTGACCGCGCCGACCGAGGGCGAGGACAACACCACGACCTACGGGCTCGGCATCGCGTGGCAGCCGCTGCGCAGCCTGCAGTTCGCCTGCAACATCGGCCACGAACGCCGTCAGATCGTCGGCGACAACCTGACGATCACCTACCCCTACAGCGCCACCACCGGAAGTTGCTCCGGGCAGGTCAGCCTGCGCTGAGTCCGGCGCCTTGTCGGATGGCGTGACGCGTGCGGCGCCCTGAATTCATGCTGCGTTGCACCACGCCAGGGAAATTCGCCCAGGCATGGACCATGCTGATGTGTCGACTTGAAGGCTGTTTGCAGCTACTTGCAAGCAGTAACGAAGCGATACAGGGCGGAAATCGGCAAGCTTGGGCTGCCGAAAGGTAGTTGCTGCTGCAAATTCGGCTGCTTTTGAGGGGCAAAGAGCAGTTCGAAGTGAAGCCGGGTGGGCATGCCGGCTGCCTCATGCCCCGTGCGCCCCGATCGACCCCCCTTGAACTGGGGATGGGATCTGAAAGTGGCGTGTGTCTTGCATACGGGAAAGCACCTAATCACCAGGAGGTATCCATGAAGAAGTTTCTAGTTTCACTGGCCTTGACCGCGATGACCTTCGCGACCGGGTCGGCGTTCGCCAGCAGCGAGAGCTGCGACGATCCGCTGAAGAGCAAGCTGGGTCAGAGCTTCTGCTACGAGGTTTTCGACAACCTCGCGCCGGGGATGTACAACGTGAGCTTCGAATATGAAGCGCAGTCGAAGGGTGGTCCGCTGGACCGCACGCTCGACTTCGCCTTCCTGTTCGACAGCCAGAAGGGCCCGGGCACGTTCGACCAGTTGTCCGACTCGACGAAGACGACCGGCTGGAACACGTACTCGTTCGTGACGAAGGCGGGTGGCGACAGCTTCCTGATCTTCGCGCTGCTGGGCGTGTACCCGCAGA
>NZ_JBFUGN010000546.1:0-4130 GCF_056402895.1 Rhizobacter sp. P3_B12
GGCAAACGCCTTCAAATCTCCAAGGAAAAATAATAGGTTCAGAAGTTCCGGACGAGGATTTGACGGAAAAAGGAATCGCTGATGCGAATGCTCTTGCTTCAGGTATACGGCGATTGCAGGAGCAGAAAAAAATAAGCATTTCATCTGTTCACTGCTCTCCTTTGGCGCGCGCCTTTCATACTGGAGAAATCATCGGCCGAAAAACAGATTCAAATATTCAAGTCAATGAAGGATTAAAGGAAATCAACTGGGGGGGATGCTTCAGGGTATTCCGACAAGACTCGCAGCGAACAATGGGGAAATCAAGAGGATAATTTGATGCGTGAGTATCCGCAACTGCTGGAGCTCTGGGATCATCTTCCTGCCATTCCGGGTGCGGAAAAATACAATGTGCTACTCGAAAGGGTTTTGCTCGAGGTGAATCTGATCGTAGAAAATTCTTCCCGGAACGAAAGAGAGGTGCTTCTCGTCAATCACGGCCGGGTAATCAATACCCTTATGAGGAAGTGCATTCTGGAGGCGGATGATTCAAATAGAACAGAAGGAGCTGATAGAAACAAGGTCCCGTATGCGGACAACTGCGACATGGCAGTTTTTCTATATGACGCGTCCGAGCAAGCGCCTGAACTTGTATTTCAGGGCCTGGCTCAGCTGTCCTCAAAGGACTCCACAACCTGAGAGGGGGCGGCTCGGGCCTTTGTTGTCGCGCCGTCAACGTGATGACGCAGAGACGGGCTGTGTGACCCAGCCCGCATGCCACCCGCCACCCATCGCCTGGATCAACCCGATCGCCGCCAGCTGCTGGTCCACCTGCAGCTGCACCAGCGCCCGCCGCGCGCTCAGCGCTGACGACTGCGCACTCGCCACCTCCAGGTAGCTGACCTGCCCGGCGCGGTACCGGTTCAGCGTCTGCACCTCGGTGTCGTCGGCCGCCTTTGACGCCTGCTGCCGCAGCGGCGATTGCTCGGCCAGCATCCGCACCAGCGACAGCTGGTCCTCCACCGCCTGCAGCGCCGCGAGCGTCGTCTGCCGGTAGAGCGCGACAGCCACATCGCGGCTCGCCTCGGCGCCTTCCACGCGCGCCCGCGTCGCGCCGGCGTCGAAGATCGTCTGCGCCACCGACACGCCGAGCGACCACAGGGTCTGGCTCGCGTTGAACAGCTGACTCGCCGCGCTGCTCTGCTGCCCGATCGAGCCGCTCAGCGACAGGCTCGGGAAGTACGCGCTGCGCGCGATGCCGATCTGCGCGTTCGCCGAAGCCACGCTGCGCTCCGCACCGGCAATGTCCGGCCGGCGCTGCAGCAGCTCCGACGGCACCACCAGCGGCACCGCCGGCACCGTCATCTGCCACGCGGCCGGCGGCAGCGAGAACTGCACCGGCGCCTTGCCGACCAGCACCGCGATCGCATGCTCCAGCACCGCGCGCTGGCGGCGCAGCGCCGCCAGGTCGGCCTGCGCGTTCGCGAGCTGCGTCTGCGCTTGCAGCAGGTCGCTCTTCGGGGCGACACCGGCGTCGTAGCGGTTCTGCGTGATCGTCTGCGAGCGCGTGAAACTCTCGACCGTGCGCGTCACGACGTCGATCTCGGCATCGGCCTCGCGCAGCGAGAAATAGGTGCTGGCGAGCGTCGCCTGCGCCGACAGCCGCGCCGATGCCAGGTCGGCCTCGCTCGCCTGCGCGCCGGCCGTCGCGGCGTCGACACCGGCTTCGAGCTTGCCCCACAGCGGCGCCTCCCAGCTCGCGCCCAGGCCCACCTGGTAGGTGTTGCCGGTGGAGGTTCGCGCGCTACCGCCGGAGCGCGTCGCACCGCCGCTCAGGCTGACGTTCGGGAAGAACGAGGCCCGCGCCTGCTTCACCAGCGATTGCGATTGCGCGTAGCCGGCCACCGCCGCCGCGATGTTCTGGTTCGACACCTCGACCTGGCCGGCCAGCGTGTTCAGCGTCTCGTCGCCGAACAGCGTCCACCACGGCCCGCGGTCGAGCGCATCGGCCGGCGCCGCCGGCAGCCAGCCTTCGGCCGCGGCCGGCACTTCCTTGTAGCCCGCGGGCAACGCGGTGTCAGGCACCTGGTAGCGCGGGGTCACCGAGCAGCCGGCCAGCAGCAAGGCCACAGCAAGAGGAGTCAGTCGTGAAGTCATGCGTGCAGCGCAGCGTCAGTGCCGCGGCTCAGGTGGCGCTCGTCGGCGCCACGGCGGCGCAGCTTGTCGAGCAGGAGGTAGACGACCGGCGTCGTCAGCAGGGTCAGCAGCTGGCTCGCGATCAGCCCGCCGATGATGGCCACGCCCAGCGGCTGGCGCAGCTCGGAGCCCTCGCCGAAGCCGATCGCCAGCGGCAGCGCGCCGAGGCCCGCGGCCAGCGTCGTCATCAGGATCGGGCGGAAGCGCAGCAGGCAGGCCTCGCGCACCGCCTCGAGCGGCGACAGCCCGCGCGAGCGCTCGGCCTCGAGCGCGAAGTCGATGATCAGGATCGCGTTCTTCTTGACGATGCCGATCAGCAGGAACACGCCGATCAGCGCGATGATCGAGAACTCCATGCGGAACATCAGCAGCGCCAGCACCGCGCCGACGCCGGCCGACGGCAGCGTCGACAGCACCGTCACCGGGTGCACCAGGCTCTCGTACAGCACGCCCAGCACGATGTAGATCACGACGATCGCCGCCAGGATCAAGAGCGGCTGCTGCGCCTGCGAATCCTGGAAACCGCGCGCCGTGCCCGCAAAGCTGCCGCGCACATTGGCCGGCATCGCGATGTCGGCCTCGGCCTGCTTCACCGCCGCCTGCGCGTCCGACAGGCTCACGCCCTCGGGCAGGTTGAACGACACCGTGGTCGCGAGTTCGCCGTCCTGGTGGTTGATCGAGGTCGGCGTCGCGCTCTCGCTGAAGCGCGCGAGCGCCTGCAGCGGCACCATCGTGTTCGCGGTGTTGGAGAGCGCCGAGCCGCCCGAGGCGTCGCGCAGCGCCGGGTTCACCGACAGCGTCGCGGTGGTCGCCGCGCCGGTGCCGGCCTTGCGCGGGATGTACACGTCGTTCAGCGAGGTCGGGCTGCGCGTCAGGCTGCGCGCCGCCTCCATCACGACGTGGTACTGGTTCAGCTCGTCGTAGATGGTGGCCACCTGGCGCTGGCCGAAGCTGTCGTACAGCGCGTTGTCGACATCGCGCGTCGTGATGCCCAGCCGCGCCGCGGTCGCCTTGTCGATGTCGACGAAGCTCTGCACGCCGTTGTCCTGCTGGTTGGTGTCGACGTCGGCCAGCTCTTCCTTGGTGCGCATCTGGTCGGCCAGCTTCAGCGCCCAGCTGCGCAGGTCGGCGATGTTGTCGCTCTTCAGCGTGTACTGGTAGGTCGAGTTGCTCGATCGCCCGCCGGCCCGCAGGTCCTGCACCGGGTTCAGGAACAGCTGCACGCCGGTCACGGTGGCCAGCTGCGGGCGCAGCCGCGCGATCACCGCCTGGCCGCCGTCCTTGCGCTGGCCGACCGGTTTCAGGTTGATGAACATGAAGCCGCCGCCGGCGCGCCCGCCGCCGGTGAAGCCGACCACCGTGTCGACCGCCGGGTCGGCATGGATGATGTCGACCAGCTGCTTCAGCTTGCCCTGCAGCGCCTCGAACGAGATGCTCTGGTCGGCCGCGAGGCCGCCGTTCAGCTGCCCGTTGTCCTGCTGCGGGAAGAAGCCCTTCGGCGTCGCCTTGAAGAGGTACACGTTCAGGCCGATCACCGCCAGCAGGATCAGCATCACCAGCGCCTTGCTGTGCAGCGCCCAGTCGAGGCTGTGCTCGTAGCCGCGCAGCACGCCGGCGAACACGCGCTCCGAGAAACGGGCCAGCCGGCCCGGCGGCTTGCGCACCGGGCCGCCCGGCTTCAGCAGCCAGGCGCACATCATYGGCGTGGTSGTCAGSSWGATSACCAGCGAGATCAGCACCGCCRCCGACAGSGTSACSGCGAACTCGCGGAACAGCCGSCCSAYCTGCCCGCYCATGAACAGCAGCGGGATGAACACCGCCACCAGCGACAGGCTGATCGACAGCACCGTGAAGCCGACCTCGCGCGCGCCGAGCAGCGCTGCCTCGAAGCGGTCCATGCCGGACTCGATGTGGCGGCTGGTGTTCTCCAGCACCACGATCGCATCGTCGACGAC
>NZ_JBFUGN010000547.1:0-4116 GCF_056402895.1 Rhizobacter sp. P3_B12
GGTCGCCCCGCCGAAGCCACAAGGAACCCAGTGAAGAAATACCTGATCGCCGGCCTGCTGGTCTGGCTCCCGCTGGCCGTCACCATCTGGGTGCTGCACTCGGTGCTGGGCCTGCTGGACGACGTGTTCGGCAGCCTGGTCTCGGCCACGCAGGCGGTGCTGCCCGAGGCGGCGCGCCAGCCGCTGACCGACCTGCGCAACATCCCCGGCCTAGGCATCGTGCTGCTGATCGCCGGGCTGCTGCTCACCGGCATGTTCGCCGCCAACATGTTCGGCCAGTGGTGGCTCACGCGGGCGCACCGGGTGCTCAACCACATCCCGATCGTCAAGTCGATCTACAGCTCGGTGAAGCAGGTGTCGGACACGCTGTTCTCGAGCAGCGGCAACGCGTTCCGCGAGGCGGTGCTGGTGCAGTACCCGCGCGCCGGCTCGTGGACGATCGCCTTCGTGACCGGCCGCCCCGGCGGCGAGGCGGCCACGCACCTGAGCGGCGACTACCTCAGCCTGTACGTGCCGACCACGCCGAACCCGACCTCGGGCTTCTTCCTGATGGTGCCGCGCGCCGACGTGGTGGTGCTCAGCATGAGCGTCGACGAGGCGCTGAAGTACGTGATCTCGATGGGTGTGGTGGCGCCGCCGATCCCCGTGCCCGCGGTGACGCCGGTGCCGCCCGTGCTGCCGCCGGACGAGCCCCGAAATCAGACCGGTTGAGCGCCTGGCAGCCGCTCAACCGGTGCGCAACCCGCGGGGCTTGCAAGCGCGCCCCCCAACGCCTACCACTTTGATTTGATGCCGACGCGCGGTGCGCGCACCGTGCCGGCCACGATGACCGATTCCGGAGAAGACACATGAGAACAACGTATTGCGGCCTCGTCAGCGAGGCCCTGATGGGCCAGACCGTCACCCTGATGGGCTGGGCGCATCGCCGCCGCGACCATGGCGGCGTGATCTTCATCGACCTGCGCGACCGCGAAGGCCTGGTGCAGCTGGTGTGCGACCCCGACCGCGCCGAGATGTTCAAGGTGGCCGAGGGCGTGCGCAACGAGTTCTGCCTGAAGATCGTCGGCAAGGTGCGCCCGCGCCCGGCCGGCACCGAGAACGCCAACCTCACCAGCGGCAAGATCGAGATCCTGTGCCATGAGCTCGAGGTGCTGAACCCGAGCGTCACGCCGCCGTTCCAGATCGACGACGACAACCTGTCGGAGACCACGCGCCTGACGCACCGCGTGCTGGACCTGCGCCGCCCGGCGATGCAGAAGAACCTGATCCTGCGCTACCGCGTGGCGATGGAGGTGCGCAAGTTCCTCGACGCGAACGGCTTCATCGACATCGAGACGCCGATGCTGACGAAGAGCACGCCCGAGGGTGCGCGCGACTACCTGGTGCCGAGCCGCGTCAACGAAGGCATGTTCTTCGCGCTGCCGCAGAGCCCGCAGCTCTTCAAGCAGCTGCTGATGGTGGCCGGCTTCGACCGCTACTACCAGATCACCAAGTGCTTCCGCGACGAAGACCTGCGCGCCGACCGCCAGCCCGAGTTCACGCAGATCGACATCGAGACCAGCTTCCTGACCGAGGAAGAGATCCGCGGCATGTTCGAGGGGATGATCCGCACGGTGTTCCGCAGCACCATCGGCGTGGAGCTGCCGGTGTACCCGGTGATGACGTATGCCGACGCGATGTTCCGCTTCGGCTCCGACAAGCCCGACCTGCGCGTGAAGCTGGAGTTCACCGAGCTGACCGACGTGATGAAGGACGTCGACTTCAAGGTGTTCTCGGGCCCGGCCACCAGCAAGGACGGCCGCGTGGTGGCGCTGCGCATCCCGGGCGGCGGCGAGATGAGCCGCGGCGAGATCGATGCGTACACCGATTTCGTCAAGATCTACGGCGCCAAGGGCCTGGCCTGGATCAAGGTGAACGATGCCGGCAAGGGCCGTGAAGGCCTGCAGAGCCCGATCGTGAAGAACCTGCACGATGCGGCGATCAACGCGGTGATCGCACGCACCGGCGCGCGCAACGGCGACCTGATCTTCTTCGGTGCCGACAAGGCCAAGGTGGTCAACGACGCGATCGGCGGGCTGCGCGTGAAGGTGGGCCACAGCGAGTTCGGCAAGAAGAACGGCCTGTTCGAGGACAAGTGGGCGCCGCTGTGGGTGGTCGATTTCCCGATGTTCGAGTACGACGACGACGGCGAGCGCTGGAACGCGGTGCACCACCCGTTCACCGCGCCGAAGGACGGCCATGAGGACTACATGGACACCGACCCGAGCAAGTGCATTGCCAAGGCCTACGACATGGTGCTCAACGGCTGGGAGCTGGGCGGCGGCTCGGTGCGGATCCACCGCGCCGAGGTGCAGAGCAAGGTCTTCAGCGCGCTGAAGATCGGGCCGGAAGAGGCGCAGCTGAAGTTCGGCTTCCTGCTCGATGCGCTGCAGTACGGCGCACCGCCGCACGGCGGCCTGGCATTCGGGCTGGACCGGCTGGTGACGCTGATGACCAAGGCCGAGTCGATCCGCGACGTGATCGCGTTCCCGAAGACGCAGCGCGCGCAGGATCTGCTGACGCATGCGCCGAGCCCGGTGGACGAGAAGCAGCTGCGGGAGTTGCACATTCGCTTGAGGAATCCGCAGGCGACGCAGGTGGGGTGACACTGACACCGCGCCGGCAAGCAAAAACACCGCCCTCGGGCGGTGTTTTCATTGCGGACTAGTGGTCGACTCAGACCGGCGTGTCTGGCGTACTGCAGAACACGGTCGTCGCGGTCTTTGTGGTGCCTGCGCTCGAGCCCGCGTCATTGGTCGCGGTGATGGTTGCGCTGAAGGTGGCGCCTTGTCCTGTCGGCAACAGCACGGTGAAGCTGGTGGCCGTCGCCGGGTTCTCCGCCGTGATAGAGGACGAGCCGTTGACGTTCCAGCTCAGCTTGTACCCATTGATGGCATTCCCCCCGTTGGACGCCGGCGCCTCATAGGAGATCGTGGCCTGGAGCTTGCCGTTGACGCAGGTTGAACTCTGTGAGATGACGATCTTCGATTGCGTCAGGGCGTCAGGCACGGTGATGGGCGTGGCCGAGGCGGGAACCGATGTGGCGGAGCCGCCGCTGTTTGCGGCCCTGAGCGTGCAACTGTAGCTGATGCCGTTGGTGAGGCCGGAGACGCTGAATTCCTTGTCGGAGATCTCCGTGCCGTAGTTGTTGACGCAGCTCGCGGTGTAGGTGACGCCGTCGGCACGATTGAACGAGTAGTTCAGCTGGCCGCTGGCGACCGCGACCGACAGGGTCGGGGTCTCCGGCGCCTTGTTTGGTATCCCGACGACATCCGCAGAAATCGCCGAGCCTGCGCTGTTGGTGGCCTTCAGCGAGCAGGTGTATGTCTTGCCGTTGGTCAGGCTACGGGCGGAGAACGAGTCGCCGTTGATGACTGTGGCGTAGTTGGTGGGGGCGTCGGTGTTGCGGCAGTTGGTGGTGTAGACGATGCCGGTCGAACGTTTGAATTCGTAGGTCAGGAATCCGTCGCCCACTGCTTTGAGCCGGAACGTCGGCACGTCTGGCGGGAGGTTCGGTATGCCCACCACCGTGGCAGAAACCTTGGAGCCGCCGGAGTTCTTCGCCGTGACCGTGCAGCTGTAGGCGATGCCATTGGTCAGACCTGCGACGGAGACGGTGCCGGTCCCGTTGCTGGTGATGACGGTCGCAGTGCCGACAACGACGCCGGTCGTGGAGTTGGCCTCGGTGCAGGAGGCGCTATAGGTCTCGCCGGAGACGGACGAGAACGTGTAGCTGAGCGTCGCGTTGCCAATCGTGGGAGTGGACAGCACGGGCACAGTGGGCAGGGCATTAGGCATACCCGACACCTTGAGATCCGTGTCCGGATCCGAGCCTGTCAGTAATTTTGTGTGCGAGGCATAGCATGACGACCAGGAGCATGTATGCCAAGCAAGACGAAGACGAAGAACGAGGCGATCGCTGCGAGGACGGCGGCGCTGCCGAAGATCCCGAAGGAACTGCTGGATCAATTCACTCAAGGGCCGATGACGGCCGAGGCGATAGCGGAAGCGTCGATGGCGTTCAAGAAGGCGCTGATCGAGCGGGCGCTGGGTGGCGAGCTGAGCCATCACCTGGGC
>NZ_JBFUGN010000548.1:0-4112 GCF_056402895.1 Rhizobacter sp. P3_B12
GCTGGAGGTCGGCCACAGCCCGACCGGCGCGCTGTCGGTGTTCGCGCTGCTCGGGCTGCTCGGGCTGCAGGTCGCGAGCGGGCTGGTGGCCGACGACGAGATCTCGACCACCGGGCCGCTGATCAAGTTCGTCAGCGGCGCCACCAGCAGCCTGGCCACGGCGTGGCACAAGAACTGGGGCCAGTGGCTGATCTACACGCTGGTGGCGCTGCACATCGGGGCCATCCTGTTCTACCTGCTGGTGCGCCGCAACAACCTCATCGGCGCGATGCTGCGCGGCGACAAGGTCTTGTCGGATGGCGTGCCGGCGTCGCGCGACACCGCGCTGACGCGCCTGCTCGCGCTGGTGCTGCTGCTGGCCTGCGCCGGCGTTGCCGGCTGGGTATGGGGTCTGGGCGCCTGACAAGCCTCGCCGGGTTGCCTACACTCGGGCACGCCTTTCGGCTTCCACCCGCCTCGCCTGCATGGACACGCCCGTCATCGAACTGGTCACCCCCGACACGCCGGAGTTGCTCGACGCCACGCGCGCCATCATGCGCGACTATGCCGACAGCCTGGGCATCGACCTGTGCTTCCAGGATTTCGAGAACGAACTCGCCGGCCTGCCCGGCGACTACGCCCCGCCCACCGGCCACCTGCTGCTCGCGATGGTCGACGGCGCGGTGGCAGGCTGCGGCGCGATCCGCGGGCTGCCCGACGCCGACTACGCGAACGCCTGCGAGATGAAGCGCCTGTTCGTGCGCCCGGCGTTCCGCCGCTTCGGCCTCGGCCGCGTGCTCGCGCAGGCGCTGCTCGACGAGGCACGCCGCGCCGGCTACTCGTCGATGCTGCTCGACACGCTCGACGACATGGAGTCCGCGCGCGGCCTGTACGCGTCGCTCGGCTTCGAGGAAATCCCGCCGTACTACTTCAACCCGATCCCGGGCGCGCACTACCTGAAGGTGGCGCTCGACTGGCAGACCTCGACCTATTAGCGGCAACACCAGCGAGACAACCCAAGGAGACCTCCATGAATGCCTTTCGCCAGCTGCTCGGATCGTCCGGCGCGCACCCCCCGATCGGCACCTGGATCTCGTCGGGCAGCCCGATCGTCGCCGAGGCGATGGGCTGCGCCGGCTTCGACTGGGGCGTGCTCGACATGGAGCATTCGCCGCTCGAGCTGATGGACCTGGTGCACCTGCTGCAGGCGGTGGCATCGACCAAGATGCTGCCGGTGGTGCGCGTGCCGTGGAACGACGCGGTGGTGGTCAAGCGGGTGCTCGACGCGGGCGCCTCGACGCTGCTGTTCCCGTTCGTGCAGGATGCCGACGAGGCGCGCCGCGCGATCGCCGCGACGCGCTACCCGCCCGACGGCGTGCGCGGCATGGCCGGCATCAACCGCGGCTCGCGCTTCGGCACCATTGCCAACCACGCGACCACGGCCAACCAGAACATCGGCGCGATCATCCAGCTCGAGACGCCGGCGGCCGTCAGGCAGCTCGAGGCGATCGCCGCGGTGCCGGGGGTCGACGCGATCTTCCTCGGTCCGGCCGACCTGTCGGCGACGATGGGCCACGTCGGCCAGCCGATGCACCCGGCCGTGCTCGACCTGATGTCGCAAGGCGTGCAGCGCTGCAAGGCGATCGGCAAGCCGGTCGGCACCGTCGGCAGCACGCCCGAGGTGGTCGCGCAGTACCGCGCCGCGGGCTTCGATTTCGTCGCGATCGCCTCCGACCTCGGGCTGATGATGCGCGGCGCGCAGGCCTCGCTGGCCGCGCTGCGCACGCGCGACACCGAGCATGTGCACACGCTCGCGAGCGGCACGCGCGCCGAGGCCGCGTACTGAACAGAACCCGCAGCCTGGCGCGGCGCACCCCCAGAAAGAAGCCGCCGGCCCGGCCGGTTTCGGCGCGGTACGGGCGTAGCATTGCCGCCATCCCGGGTGCCCTGAGGCGCCCTGTGTTCCACCTTGCCGGGAAGGCCAATGACTGGATCGTCGAACAACAGCTTTGAATTGCATGCCGGCGCGTTGCGCCTGGCCGTCCGCCCCGACCTGGGCGGCACCATCGCCGGCCTGTGGCACCRCGACCAACCCATCCTGCGATCCACCGAACCCGGTGACCTGAAGTCTCCCCGCCTGGGCGCCAGCTACCCGATGGTGCCGTACTCCAATCGGCTCGGCTACCGGCGCTTCCGCTGGAAGGGCAAGGACTACACCACCGCCCCGAACTTCGACGACAGCCCGCATTCGCTGCATGGCGTCGCCTGGCAGCGCGCGTGGAGCGTGGTCTCCACCAGTGCGACCGAGCTGGTGCTGGCCTACACGCACGTGCCCGACGAACACTGGCCGTTCCCGTTCGACGTGAAGCAGTACTTCACGCTGACGCCATCGCAATGCGGCGTGCAGCTGGTGCTGACCAACACGCACGACGCGCCGGTGCCGGCCGGTGTCGGCTGGCACCCGTACTTCCACCGCCGCGAGCGCAGCCGGCTGCACATCGACCTGTCCGACCGCTGGGATTCCGACGCCACGCAGCTGCCGGTGCGCAAGCACCCGCAGCCGGGCATCGACGGCGACGTGTCGCACCTCGGTTTCGACAACTGCTTCGAGGGCTGGACCGGCCCGGCGCGCATCCGCGACGAGAAGTTCTCGATGCAGGTCACGTCGTCGCTGCCCTACCTCGTCGTCTACACGCCGGCCGAGAAGCCGTACTACTGCGTCGAGCCGGTCAGCCACGTCAGCAATGCGATCCACATGGCCGATCCGGCGGCGCACGGCCTGCGCACGCTGCAGCCGGGCGAGAGCCTGGACGCGTGGATGAAGATCGACGTCTCTCCCGTCTGAGGTGCGCGACGTGACATCTCTCGCGTACGAGCCGCTGCCCGTGGCGGCCTCGGTGCTCGGCGAATCGCCGCTGTGGCACCCGGTCGAACAGGCGCTCTACTGGTGCGACATCGCCGGCTTCACGCTGAACCGCTTCGATCCGGCGAGCGGGCAGCATGCGCACTGGAGCTTCGAGACCGAGGTCGCGAGCTGCGCCGCGATGCGCGACGGCGGCATGCTGCTCGCGATGCGCGACGGCCTGTGGCGCTTCGACACGCGCACGGCGCAGCGCACGCCGCTCGCCGCCGCGCCCTATGACCCGAAGCTCGAGCGCTTCAACGACGGCAAGTGCGATCCGCAAGGCCGCTTCTGGGTCGGCACGATCTACGAGCCGCGCAAGCCGGCGCTGGCCGCGCTGTACTGCTTCAGCGGCGGCACGCTGCGCCGCGTGGCCGACGACGTGACGGTGTCGAACGGCCTCGCCTGGAGCCCGGACGGCCGCACGATGTACTGGAGCGACACCACCTCGCACACGGTGTTCGCGATGGACTTCGACGGCGCGAGCGGCACGCCCGGCCCGCGCCGCGTGTTCGCGCGCTTCCCGCTGAAGCAGCCGGAGCAGGATCTCGCCACCTATGGCGGCCGGCCCGACGGCGCGGCGGTCGACAGCGAGGGCGCGTACTGGTCGGCGATGTTCGAAGGCCAGCGGCTGCTGCGCCTGTCGCCGGCCGGCGAGGTGCTCGATGAGTTGAAGCTGCCGGTGCGCTGCGCGACGATGCCGTGCTTCGGCGGCGCCGACCTGAAGACGCTGTACGTGACGACCTCGCGCGAGAAGCGCCCGGCCGACGAACTGGCGCAGCAGCCGCTCGCCGGGCGCGTGCTGGCGTTCCGGGTCGATGTGCCCGGGCTGCCGGCCACGCTCTTCGGTTGAAGCCATGAATCGGGACGAGCAGCTCGCGCGCCTGCGCGACGGCACGCCCTGGGACCTCGCGGTGATCGGCGGCGGCGCGACCGGCCTCGGCGTCGCGCTCGACGCGGCGGCGCGCGGCTTTCGCGTCGTGCTGCTCGAAGGCGAGGATTTCGCGAAGGGCACGTCGTCGCGTGCGACCAAGCTCGTGCATGGCGGCGTGCGCTACCTCGCGCAGGGCAACGTCGCGCTGGTGCGCGAGGCGCTGCACGAGCGCGCGACGCTGCTCGCGAACGCGCCCCACCTCGCGCAGCCGCTCGCGTTCGTGATGCCGGGCTACCACTGGTGGGAGCGCTGGTTCTACGGCCTCGGCCTGAAGCTGTACGACGCCCTGGCCGGCCG
>NZ_JBFUGN010000549.1:0-4111 GCF_056402895.1 Rhizobacter sp. P3_B12
CTGAAATACCTGTGCGATGTCGGCCTCGGCTACCTGACGCTGGACCGCCAGAGCCGCACGCTGAGCGGCGGCGAGGTGCAGCGCATCAACCTCACTACCGCGCTCGGCACCTCGCTGGTCAACACGATGTTCGTGCTCGACGAGCCGAGCATCGGCCTGCACCCGCGCGACATGAACCGCATCGTCGAGGCGATGCACCGGCTGCGCGATGCCGGCAACACGCTGGTGGTCGTCGAGCACGACCCGGCGGTGATGCTGGCGGCCGACCGGCTGATCGACATGGGCCCGGGCCCCGGCGAGCGCGGCGGCAGCATCGTGTTCGACGGCACGCCGGAAGAGATCCGCCGTGCCGACACGCTGACCGGCGCCTACCTCGGCGRGCGCAAGCAGGTCGGCCTGGGCGGCCTGAAGCGGCTGGTGACCGAGGCGACGCCGAAGCTGATCCTCGAAGGCGCGCGCGACCACAACCTGAAGAACGTGACGGTCGAGTTCCCGCTGCAGCACCTGGTGTGCGTGACCGGCGTGTCCGGCTCGGGCAAGAGCACGCTGATGCAGGACGTGCTGTTCCCGGCGCTCGCGCGCCATTTCGGCAAGGCCACCGAGACGCCCGGCGAGCACGACCGCCTGCTCGGCGCCGACTGGCTGACCGACGCGGTGTTCGTCGACCAGTCGCCGATCGGCAAGACCGCGCGCTCGAACCCGGCCAGCTACGTCGGCGCGTTCGACGAGATCCGCAAGCTGTTCGCGCAGACGCCGCTGGCCGGCCAGCGCGGCTACGGCGCCGGCATGTTCAGCTTCAACGCCGGCGACGGCCGCTGCCCGACCTGCGGCGGCTCGGGCTTCGAGCATGTCGAGATGCAGTTCCTGTCCGACGTGTACCTGCGCTGCCCGGATTGCGACGGCCGCCGCTACCGCGCCGAGATCCTCGACGTGAAGATCGAGCGCCGCCTCCCCGGTGAGGTGGCCCGCGAACTGAGCGTGGCCGACGTGCTGGAGCTGACCGTCAGCGAGGCGGTGCAGATGTTCGCGCAGGACCGCGAGGTGCTGCGCGTGCTGCAGCCGATCGTCGACGTGGGCCTCGAGTACGTGAAGCTGGGCCAGCCGGTGCCGACGCTGTCGGGCGGCGAGGCGCAGCGGCTGAAGCTGGCCGGCTTCCTGGCCGAGGCGGCGCAGACGACGACCGCGAGCCGCCAGCCGGTCGCGAAGAAGGGCACGCTCTTCATGTTCGATGAGCCGACCACCGGCCTGCACTTCGACGACATCGCGAAGCTGATGCGCGCGTTCCGCAAGCTGCTCGACGCCGGGCATTCGCTGGTCGTGATCGAGCACAACCTCGACGTGATCCGCGCGGCCGACTGGCTGATCGACCTCGGCCCGGAAGGCGGCGAGGCCGGCGGGCTGGTGGTGTGCACCGGCACGCCGGAGGACGTGAAGCTGCATCCGACCTCGCACACCGGCCGCGCGCTGGCCGAGTACGAGGTGTCGATGCGTGCGGGCGAGCACCAGGTGGAAGAAGGCGTGCCGCTGCAGTACCTGGTCAAGAAGGCCCGCGACGTGCAGCGCGACGAATCGATCCGCATCGTCAATGCGCGCGAGCACAACCTGAAGTCGCTGGACGTCAGCATCCCGCGCGGCAAGTTCAGCGTGGTGACCGGCGTGTCGGGCTCGGGCAAGAGCACGCTGGCCTTCGACATCCTGTTCAACGAGGGCCAGCGCCGCTACCTCGAATCGCTGAACGCCTATGCGCGCAGCATCGTGCAGCCGGCCGGGCGGCCGGAGGTCGACGCGGTGTACGGCATCCCGCCGACGGTGGCGATCGAGCAGCGGCTGAGCCGCGGCGGCCGCAAGAGCACCGTCGCGACGACGACCGAGGTCTGGCACTTCCTGCGGCTGCTGTACGTGAAGCTGGGCATCCAGCACTGCGTGAACGACGGCGCGCCGGTGCGGCCGCAGAGCGTCGAGAGCATCGCAGCCCAGCTGCTGCGCGACCACCAGGGCGTGCACGTCGGGCTGCTGGCGCCGCTGGTCGTCAACCGCAAGGGCGTCTACACCGACCTTGCGAAGTGGGCGAAGGCGCGCGGCCACACGCACCTGCGGGTGGACGGCGACTTCCTGCCGGTCGATCCGTGGCCGCGGCTGGACCGTTTCAAGGAGCACACCGTCGAATTGCCGGTCGGCGACCTGGTGATCGGCAAGGACAACGAGGCCGAGCTGCGCACGCTGCTGGCGCAGGCGCTGGACCTGGGCAAGGGCGTGATGCACCTGCTGAGCCCGTTGAAGGGGCTGCGCGGCGCGATGCTGGCCGGCACGCCGACGCGCAAGCTCGGCGAGGTGAAGGTGTTCTCGACCAAGCGCGCCTGCCCGGTCTGCGCCACCAGCTACCCCGAGCTGGACCCGCGCATGTTCAGCTACAACAGCAAGCACGGCTGGTGCACCACCTGCGTCGGCACCGGCCTCGCGCTGACGCGCGAGCAGCGCAAGGCGTATGACGATTCGGTGCAGGACGATGACAACAAGGGCCGCGAGCAGAGCTTCCCGTCGGAGGAGGCGGAGGTTGAAGGCGTGGTCGACGAGCCGTGCCCGGATTGCGGCGGCACGCGGCTGAACCCGGTGTCGCGCGGCGTCACCTTCGACACGCATTCGATCGCGTGGATCGCGCAGTGGTCGGTGGCCGATGCGCGCAAGTGGGTGCAGGCGCTGACGCTGACCGGGCGCGACGCGGAGATCGCGCGCGACGTGGTCAGCGAGATCGCGAGCCGGCTGGAGTTCCTGGAAGAAGTCGGCCTCGGCTACCTGACGCTGGACCGTGCGGCGCCGACGCTGTCGGGTGGCGAGGCGCAGCGCATCCGGCTGGCGGCGCAGCTCGGCAGCAACCTGCAGGGCGTGTGCTACGTGCTCGACGAGCCGACCATCGGCCTGCACCCGCGCGACAACCAGATCCTGCTCGATGCGCTGCACAAGCTGGGCGACAAGGGCAACACGCTGGTGGTGGTGGAGCACGACGAGGACACGATCCGCCGCGCCGACCACATCATCGACATCGGCCCGGGCGCCGGCAAGCGCGGTGGCCGGCTGGTGGCCGAGGGCACGGCGGGCGACCTGGCGAAGAACCCCGATTCAGTGACCGGGCGCTTCCTCGCGAACCCGCTGGTGCACCCGCTGAAGGCGCGGCGCGAGGTGGATGCCTTCCTGGCGTCGGTGGCGAGCAAGGTCGCGAAGGAGGGCGAGGCGAACCGGCTGCTGACGATCCACGGCGCCTCGCTGCACAACCTGCAGCAGGTGACGGTCGACGTGCCGCTGAAGCGGCTGGTGGCGGTGACCGGCGTCAGCGGTTCGGGCAAGTCGACGCTGGCGCGCGACGTGCTGCTGGCCAACCTGCAGTTCATCAACGTGCGCGGCGGCAAGCCGAACTGGCAGGGCTGCGAGAAGATCGACGGCTGGGGTTATATCGACCGCGTGCTCGAGGTCGACCAGACGCCGATCGGCAAGACGCCGCGTTCGTGCCCGGCCACCTACATCGGCTTCTGGGACACCATCCGCAAGCTGTTCGCCGACACGCTGGAGTCGCGTGCGCGCGGCTACCTGCCGGCGCGCTTCAGCTTCAACACCGGCGACGGCCGCTGCCCGGCCTGCGAAGGGCAGGGCATGCGCACGATCGAGATGAGCTTCCTGCCGGACGTGAAGGTGCCGTGCGACGTGTGCCACGGCCAGCGTTTCAATGCCGAGACGCTGGCGGTGAGCTGGCGCGGCAAGAGCATTGGCGATGTGCTGAAGATGGAGATCGACGAGGCGGTGGAGTTCTTCGCGTCGATGCCGAACATCGCGCACCCGCTGCAGCTGATGAAGGACGTGGGGCTGGGCTACCTGACGCTGGGCCAGCCGTCACCGACGCTGAGTGGCGGCGAGGCGCAGCGCATCAAGCTGGTGACCGAGCTGACCAAGGTGCGCGACGACGTGGGCCGGCGCGGCAACAAGGCGCCGCACACGCTGTACGTGCTCGACGAGCCGACGGTGGGCTTGCACATGGCCGACGTGGAGCGCCTGATCCGTGTGCTGCACCGGCTGGTCGACGGCGGGCACAGCGTGGTCGTCATCGAGCACGACCTGGACG
>NZ_JBFUGN010000550.1:0-4097 GCF_056402895.1 Rhizobacter sp. P3_B12
ATTGGCGTTGATCAAACTCCCGTCCACTAGGAGCACATCCCATGGGAAGCAGGCTTCCGATCGAGCAAGTGTTTGGCCGAATCAGCTCCGAGGTGGAACTGCAATCCTTCGTCGAGCGGTTTCACCTGAAGCCGTTGAAGGCCAGCGTGCCATCGCGGAAGTACATCGCCGAGTGGACGGGCACGGTCGATGGCAAGGCCGTTTTCTCGCGGCACCGCCAGCTCGCATCGACAGCGCTGCCAGGGTCCGCTTGCTTGAACGCCCTGAGCCTGAGCATCAGCGCGCCGGAAGGCACACGTCTGTGCAGCACCGAAGTCCAGTTCGGCTGAGCAATGCTGGGACGGAGCACTCGGCCCCGTCCCTGAGCAATACCCGAGGACGTTGACGAGGGCTTCGGCGTCAAGCGACGCAGGCAAGCTGCCGCAGCGAGGTCGGCAGTGCTGCGTAGGCGCGAGGCATGCGATGGCGCAGCCGCTCCGCCTCGAGTTGCTCCTCCTCCGTGGCCCACTCCTTCCTTGGCGCACGCCCGGCGATCGGGTCGAGTGGAATGCCGTGCAGCGCCGATCTCCAGTCGAGCCCGGGCTTCCACAGAAGCAGCACGTCGCGAGCCACCTGATCGCCGTCGAGCACCGTGCCACCACTCATGTAGTTGTGGTGATCCACGAAGGTGATGTTGCGCAACGGCCCGATCACCGGGCTGATCACCTTGCCGATGCCCGGAAGCAGCCTGCTGCCGAGGTAGGGCCGACCGTCCAACGTGACCGGACCGGCCCATTCCATGTGCGACTGGATGATCAGGTCCACGTCGCCGCATTCGAGGGCTCCCCGCGCGTAGCTCCCGAAGACCCAGATCGCATCGACCCGCACGCGCACTGGCCCGCGCACATCGATGCCGAACACCAGGCTCTTCTTTCGCTCGACCACGCGCTCGGGCGTCGCATCGACACGCGCCAGGAGTCGCTCCAGGCGGCGGGTGAGCACCGCCCGGGGAATGCGCTCCGGCATCGGCCGTGCGCCGACCGTCGCACCCCCGACCGCCTGCATCTGGCCGCTCGCGCTCATGGCCGTCCCCGCTGGCCAACGATCCGATAGACCGTGGAGCGCGCCAGCCCGAACAGCTGCATCAACTCCTTGATGTTCCGACCGTTGAACATCTCGCGCACGCGCTCGTCTCGCGCCGACTTGTCCGGCGCCGGTACGTAGACATCGTCGCCACCAAACCGCACGCGCATGCCTTGCACGATCTCGTGCGCGATGGCACTCGCCCACGGTTCCTGGAAGGCCAGGTCATCGCGAAGGATCTCGGTCATGTCGAACACCCACTGCGTGGCGGCGTCCGCCTTGATCTCGTGGGCATCGGGACGGGGTTGCTGCTGGTGCTGGAAGAGGGGTTGGCTCACAGGCGGCTGCTCCAAGAATCGCTGACGATGAAGTTGTTCGGGACGATGGGACGGACGGCGGGTGGTCGAGCTGCAGGTGGCGGTGCCGGAGGAGGTGGTGCCGCGGCCACTGCGCTCGGTTGTGCAGACGTCTGCACTGGCGCTGAATCACCCTCCGTACTCAGCGCGAGCGTCCCGCCACCGGCGAACAGATCCGGCTCCAGCCCTGCTTCGAGCCGCGCCCACAGCTTGTCGCTGAGCGTGTGCAGCCCGAGCATCTGCGCGCAGAACAATGCGTACACCGTGCAGTCGAGCTTCTCGTTGCGCTTGCCGGCGGGCTTCAGCCAGCGGTGCTCCTCGCCGCGGCCCGTCTTCACCAGCATCCGGCTCTCTGCGGTGAGCTGATCGTAGAACTCGGCGGTCAGGTCACGCGCGAAGTGCACGTAGCCCGGCCCGGGCTGGCTGACCTGCAGGCGGCCGTACAGCAGATCCTTCGCGGTGTCGGTGCCGACGTGCCACAGCCGCACGCCCTTGCGGATCGTCTTGCCGCGCTCGTTCACATCGACCAACACGCTCGCGCTCTTGATCGGCCGGCCCAGCCGTGTCTCGCCCTTCACCGCGTATAGGTTTTGGTTCGGCCGGTTGCGCACGAAGACGTAGCACTGGTGCGTGAAGTGGCCGCCGGTATCGATCGCCACCGCGTCGGCCGTCATCTCGACGCCGCACACATGCCGGTAGGTCGCCTTGATCGCCGGGTCCAGCTTCAGGTCCCACTCGCGCTGGTCGGCCGGGTTGCCGTAGATGACCAGGTCATCGACCACCCACATCTCTTCGCCGCGGCCGAAGCCCCACACCACCAGTTCCCAGCGGTCGCCCTGCACGTCCACGCCGATGGCGAGCTTCACGGCGCCGCGCGGAACGGTGCGAAGTTGATGCCCGTGCTTGCCGCGCAGCGCGAGCTGGCTGGCGTCGGTCTTCTCCAGCTCCTGCTCGTAGGTCTCGCCGCGTGTGGTGTTGATGAAGGTTTTGAGGTCGCTGTCGTCGCCGGCCTGGGCCTTCTTCGCTGCCGTCAGCCAGTCGCGCACGATGCTGACCCAGGTCGCCTGCGGGCTGTACGCGGTCCAGCAGAAGAACGCCACGTGCTTGGGCGGCGCCACTTCGTCGTCCGCCGCATTCCTGAAGCGCAGCTGGATCGGRTCGCGCTCGTCGATCCAGAGGCCGCCATGACCACCGTCGATCGCCTTCCAGCGCCCGCGCCACGCCGCCAGGTACTCTGCCTGGGTGATGCACACGCCGCAGTGCGGGCAGACGTGGCCCACGGTCTCCGGATCGCCATCGGTCCACTTGAAGCCGTGCCGTGCTTCCCGGCCGCCCCAGTCGAGGGTGTGCTCCTCATCGCAGTGCGGGCAGCGGATGAAGTACTGGAAGCGCACGTCGGCCTGATGCTCGCGGTCCTCGATCAGGCTGAAGCCCTTGAGCTTCGGCGTGCTGCCCGCCACCGACTTCGGGAAGGTCGCGCCCTCGATGCGCTTGTCGCCCAGGCGGAACGCGCTGCCCTCCTTCTCGATGTCGCGGTCGAAGCCGTCGGTCTCGTCGTAGTAGACGCAGTCCACGGTGATGCGGCGGTAATTCTTCGCGGCCTTGCCGCCGCGCAGGTGCAGCTGGCAGCCGAGGAACCGCTTCTTCTTGATCGTGTTGTCTTTGGACTTCCGATTGAACTTCGGGAACACGCGGCGCATGACCTTCACGTCGCGCAGCATCGGCTCCAGCTCGGTGGTGACGAAGTCGTCGCGGTCCTCGTCGGTCGGTTGGTACACCGCCTGGTTGCGGCGCTTGTGCTCGGCGAAGTAGCCGATGGCTGCGAGGAAGATCTTGGTGTATCCGGTGCGCGCCGACTTCCGCCACGTCACGTGCGTGATCTCGTCGTGGCCGATGCAGTCGGCAATGGCGACCTGGTACGGATAGGCCTCCCAGCGGCCCTGCTCGTAGCTGCTCTCCTCCGACAGGTAGAAGTGCTCGGCCATCCACTGGGACAGCCGCATAGGCGTCGGGGCTTCGAGCGGGCGCAGGCCCCGGCGCAATGCCGCGTTGATCTCGTCGCGCTGCTCGGTGCCGAGGTCGGCGAGCGACATCGGGCGCTCCAGCTCGATCACGTGGTTCATGTCGTTCAAGCTTCGTCCTCCTCTTCGGGTTCTTCGTCGGCGTCCGCCAGCGTCATCGCCGCGGCGCGATTGCGGGCCTTGGTGACCTCCTCGTCGAGGATGCGCAGCGCCTCGCCGGGCAGGTCGACGCGGCGGCGCACGCGCGGCACCAGGCCCTGCAGCAGGCTGCCCACATCGCCGGCCATCTTGGCGAGCACCAGCTCGAGCACCGACACCGGCGCCAGCTCGCGGCGGTTCACCGCGTTGTCCATCGCGACGCGGTCAGCCTGCTCGCGAGCCAGCCGGGCACGCTCGCGCGCCAGCTCGCCGTCGGCGCCGCGGCCCGCGGCCTGCTCGCGCAGGTGCTTCGTGTACGCGCGCAGCCAAGTTGCCGCCGGCTGGCCAGCCAGCAAGATGCCGCGAGTGAGCAGGTCACTGACGACGGGCTGGGTCACGCCGACCAGGTCGCCGAACTGCTCTTGCGTGACCGGATGCGAGAGCGGCGAAGACAGCATGTCCTGTGGGTCTCCCATGGATATAACCCCCTTAGGAACGCCCCGCAACTGCGGTGCAAACG
>NZ_JBFUGN010000551.1:0-4094 GCF_056402895.1 Rhizobacter sp. P3_B12
GTACGCGGGCGACCGCGAAGACGCTGGCGCCGACGCCGGTGGAGGCGTTGACGTCGAACGACACTTCGGCGCCGCCCTCGACGGAAAGCGTCGCCTTGGCACCGGCCGCGCGGTCTTCCTGGTTGTCCCAGTCGCGGCGGCCCCGCACCAGTTCCGGGGAGCCCGGCAGGTGCGAGCCGCTGGCCCAGAACGAGGTCTTCCAGCCGGAGGCGGTCCGCGTGCCCCACTGCAGGTTCGCCGCGGCGCGGCCGTTGCTGTCGACATCCACGCCGCCGGCGCTGCCGTTGTCGACGGCGCGGGTCACGATGTTGATCACGCAATTGGCCGCGTTCGAGCCCCACAGCGTGTTGCCGGCGCCACGCTGCACCTCGATGCGCTGCACCAGGTCGATCGGCATGTTCAGCCTCGTCCAGGTCGTCGTCGACCAGCCGCTCGCCGCGAACTGTTCGCGGCCGTCGCGCAGGATCAGCGTGTTGTGCGCCACCAGCGAGCTGCCGTCGCCGCGCGCCGTGACGCCCCACAGGTTCGCGTTGATGTGTTCGACCCACACGCCGGGGATCCACGCCAGCGCTTCCAGCACGGTGCGGGCACCGGCGCGGCGCAGTTCATCGCCGGAGAACACGCTGGTGGCGATCGCCATGTCCTGCTCGGGCTGCACCCGGCGGCCGAGCGTCGTGAGCTGCACGTCCAGCAGGGCTTCGAGCGGTTGATCGAGCAGCGACTGGGCGCGCAGAGGGTTGCTGCAGGCCAGCGCCACGAGCAGCACGGCCGCATACCTGAACAGGGCGAAGCGGCCGAACGCCACGAGGGGCGGCAGGGGGGGCAGCGGCAGCAGGGGCGGGGGGTGGGCTCGCATACGACCTTGCTCACTTCGAGTTGTCCACAAAGTGTAGGAAGCCTTGCCGGCGATTCGCTCAGGCGAAACCCACGGAGGACATGTGTCCGTACCCCCGCGAGCGTGGGGGACGGCATCGACGCGATTCGTCAATCCGGGGCGGGCACGATGCCTGCATGCTGCCACCCATCGCGCAACAGATCTTCCGGATGCATCCAGATGTGCCAGCTTCTCGGCATGAACTGCAACAGCCAGGCCTCGATCACGTTCTCGTTCACCGGTTTCCGGCAACGCGGCGGGCGCACCTCGCACCATGTGGACGGTTGGGGCGTCGGCTTCTATGAACCGGGCGGCTGCCGGGTCTTCCACGACGACCAGCCGGCCAGCGAATCGCCATTGGCGGCGTTCCTCGGCGACTACCCGATTCCGTCGGCCATCGTCATCTCGCACCTGCGCCGCGCGACGCAGGGCGTGCGTTCGCTGGCCAATTGCCACCCGTTCCAGCGCGAGTGGATGGGGCAGCCGTGGCTGTTCTCGCACAACGGCGACCTGCGCGGCTTCGACCCCGTGCTCACCGGCCCGTACCGCCCGATCGGCGGCACCGACAGCGAGCGCGCGTTCTGCTGGCTGATGCAGGAGCTGCGCGCGCAGTTCGCCGACCGCGTGCGGCCGGTCGGCTGGGCCGAGCTCGCGCCGCAGATCGCGCTGCTCGCCGAGCGCCTCGCGCGCCATGGCAACTTCAACTTCCTGCTGTCCAACGGCGAAGCATTGTTCGCCCACTGTTCCAGCAAGCTCTACCTGCTGCAGCGCCAGCACCCGTTCCCGACCGCGCGGCTGCTCGATTGCGACATCAGCCTGGACCTCGGCCGCCTGAACGGTGTCGACGACCGCATGGCGCTGGTGGCCACCGAGCCGCTGACCGACGCCGAGCCGTGGGTGCGGCTGGCCACCGGCGAGATGCGCGTGTTCGTCGGCGGCGAGACCGTGTGGCGCCAGGTCGATCCGCGCACCCAGGCCTTTGCGCCGGCCGATGAGCGCGAAATGGTGACTGCCGGCTGAGAATCGGTCACCCGAGTGTTGCATTTCATACAGCGTTTGTATGATGCGGCACATGGCCACCGGGATCACCGCCAAGGATGTCTGGGCTGCGTGCGACGCGCTGCTGCTCGCCGGCGAGCGCCCGACGATCGAACGGGTGCGCCGCCAGCTGGGCCGCGGCTCGCCGAACACCGTCAGCCCCTTGCTGGACGACTGGTACCAGCACCTCGGCGGGCGCCTGAAGGACCCCGGCGCCTTCGGCGTGCCGCCCGACGTGCCCGAGCCGGTGATGCAGGCGGCACGCCATTTCTGGCAGGTGGCGCAGGCCGAGGCCCGGCGCGACGTCGACCAGCGTGTCTTCGACGAACGACTGCGCGAGGCGATGGCCGCCGCGGTGGCCAATGTCGAGGCCGAGAAGGAGYGGGCGGCGATCGCCGACGCCGCCGCGTTCGAGGCCGCCGGCAAGGCGGTGCGGCTGCAGGCCGAGCTGGCGCGGCGCGATGCGGCGCTGGCCGAGGCTCACAAGCGCATCGACGAGCTGGGCCGCGAGCTCACTTCCCGAACAGGCCCTTCACCATCCCGCCCAGGCCCTTGACCATGCCGGACAGGCTGACCCCGAGGCTCTCGGCCATGCCGGAGGCGATGCGGGTCGCCAGGTTCTCGTTCAGCGAGAAGGCCGGGTCATCGAGGCGCCCCTCGAGCGTGAACTTCACCTCGAGCTTGCCGTTCTTCGACATCGCCGCGAGCACGGCCTGGCGCGGCACGCCGGCGAAGGTGGAGAGCGCACCGTCGCTCGCGAACTCGACACCGGTCAGCGTCAGCTTGCCGGGCGCCTTCAGCTGGTTGCCGACGACGCCCGCGCGCAGGTCGAGGTCGAGCGTGCCGCGCTTGATGCCCTTGTCGGCCACCTTCAGCAGGTAGGGCTGCAGCGTGACGAGGTCGACATCGTTGAAGCGGGCGCGGATGTCGGCGTCGTGCGACGCGACGGTGTAGTCGCCGTCGATGCGGATGCGGCCGTCGCGCTGCACGCCCTTGAACACGCCGTCGAGCTGCACCTGCAGCGGCTTGTCGAGCTGCGGCAGCACCAGCGGGCCGACGTCGGCATCGACCTGGTCGAGGGTCAGGCGCAGCGCCGGCTGGCGCACCGAGCTGTCGAAGAACTCCACCTGCGCGGCGTCGAGCGCGACCTGGCCGATGATCAACAACGGCTTGGCCTGCGGGTCGGGTCTGGCGGCGGACGACGTGGCGGATGACGCGGGCTTGGTCTTGTCCTGCGGCTTTTCCAGCAGCGACGGCAGCACCCGGGTCTTGCCGTCTCGGGTGCGCAGCACGGCCAGGTAAGCGCCCTCGACGCGCACCTGCGCAATGCGCCACGGCCCGCCGAACAGGCTGCGCGGGTCGGGCGTGATGCGCACGCGGCTGGCGCGCAGCTCGTCGGCCACTGGCCAGCCGGCCGGGCCCTGGATGCGCAGGTCGAGCACGTCGATGCCGGTCCAGCCGGGGCGGATCGCGCCGATGCTGGCACGCGGGCCGAGGGCCAGCGCCACCTCGGCCTGCAGCTGGCGGGTCGCGACCTGCAGCGCGATGACAGCGAGCAGGAGCAGGCCGAGGACGATCGCGCCGGCCAAGGCGAGGCGGCGCTGGGTGCGGGTGAGGTTCTGGAGCGGGGTGATCATGGGCGGGCGCCATGCTACCCGGGTTGGGTCGGCGCAGTCCGCGCAGTCAGCGTGTCAGGGGCTCGCCGGCTTCTTCGTCGGGGGGATGGCGATCGAAGCGCCAGCCGCCATAGAGCGCCGCGCCGGCCGTCAGCACGTTGGCGGCCATCTGCTCCCAGGCTTCGTAGCTCCACGCGTGGTACATCCACAGCGCCGAGATCGCGAGCATCGAGTACCGCAGCGTGCGCCCGGTCATGTAGAACATCGCATAGGTCGACCACAGCGAGGCGGCGATCAGGAACAGCGTGCCCCAGCCGTTCCAGGTCAGCAGGCCGGKGGCCACCGTCAGGACGCCGAAGGCGGCCAGGCCGAGGCTGCGTGCGCCGGCGCCGTGCTGCAGCGTGGCGGCCGAGGTGGCGGTGCGGCCGGCGCTGACCAGGTTCAGCGCCGCCGCGGTGTGGGCCCCGATCAGCACGTTGTTGAGCGCCCACAGCAGGCCGGCGAAACCGGATTGCAGCCGCAGCGATTTTTCGCAGCGGCGCAGCATCGCGAAGGCGTTCATGGCC
>NZ_JBFUGN010000552.1:0-4091 GCF_056402895.1 Rhizobacter sp. P3_B12
CTGCAGCGGCCGCCCTGAAGTCCGCGAGCGCCGTGCTCGCTGAACTGGCCCAGCGCCTGGCGGTACCGCCGGCGCCGCCCGCACCGCCGCTGCCGCCGGTGCTCGAGTTCTACGCGCAGTCCGGCGCTCCCGAAGGGGCGCTGTACCTGGACGGCGAACTCGTCGGATGGGTCCCAGGCGTCACGCGCCTGTGATCCAGCCGTGAAACGAAACGGGGGCCTCGCGGCCCCCGTTTTTCATTGATGCACCGGCACCGGCTTCGGATGCCGCTTCTCCCACAGCTTGTGCACCAGCACCGCGACTGGCACCCAGCCGAGCCACATCACCAGGTCGATGCCCTCGTGCCACCACTGCCAGGTGTCGACCGGCTGGTCTTCCCAGCCCATCGCCTCTTCGATCATGTCGAACACGCCGAGCCAGGTCACCATCACGRCCAGCAGCACGCCGGTCTCGCGCTGGCGATCGTTCCAGTGCCGCCACAGGGCCGGCAGCGTGACGCCGCCGACGCACACCATGTACAGCGCCAGGTGCCCCAGGTGCTGGTGCTCGAACCACGACTTGATCAGTGGTTCGCCGCTGATCATCTTCGCGGCCGTCCAGCCGAGCACGCCGGCGCCCAGGATGACGATGCTCGGGAAGCGATCGACCAGCTTCAGGATCAGCTGGCTGCCCCAGACGACGATCGGGATGCTGATCAACAGGCCCAGCACCACCAGCAGCATGCTGCCGTGGGCGGCGCCGCCGATCGCGAGCACGTTGTCGACGCCCATCACCGCATCGGCGATCACGATGGTCTGGATCGCGCCGCGCACGGTGGATTGCGGCTTGATGCTGTGGCCTTCGCCGTCCTTGTCCTGCGTCAGCGTCCACGCGATCCAGATCAGCGCGAGGCCGCCGGCCAGCAGGAAGCCGGGGATCTTGAGCAGCCACACGACGATCAGCGTCAGCAGCGCGCGGATCACGATCGCGCCGGCCGTCCCCCACAGGATCACGCGGCGCTGCATCTCGGGCGGCACGTTGCGGGCAGCCAGCCCGATCACGATGGCGTTGTCGCCGGCCAGCACGAGATCGAGCAGCACGATGGCCATCAAGGCCGAGAAGAAGTCAGCTGAGAAGAGTTCCATGGTCCTTCACCTCGCAAGAGTGCACGCCGTGCGGATGCACGGCGGGTGAAGGTCTTGCCCACAGCATTGGCCCCTCAGTGCCAGGCGCTGCTCAAGTGCCGGGGAACCGCGGGAGCGGCGCCCGTGCTGACGGCGGCTTGATCGGGGGGCTACTCCCCTTGCGGGGCCAGTGTCGCCGCAGCGGGGCCGCCGCGTCAATCGGGGCCTGCCTCGTCAGACCATCGCGAGCGGGGTCTTGCGCTGCGGCGGCAGAAACAGCTTGTCGAGTGCGGCGAGATCGGCCGCGCCGAGCTTCAGGCCGGCGGCGGCCAGGTTCTCGCGCAGGTGGGCTTCGCGCACGGCCTTCGGGATCGCGATCACGCCCGGCTGGTGCAGCACCCACGCGAGCGCGAGCTGGGTCGGCGTGACGCCGAGCGCATCGGCCAGCGACTGCAGCCCGGGATGCGCGGCCAGTTCACCTTGCGCAAGCGGGCTGTAGGCCATCAGCGGGACCTTCCGTTCACGCAGGCGCGGCAGCAGGTCGAACTCGATGCCGCGCTCGGGCAGCGCGTAGTACACCTGATTGGTCGCGCAGGCCGCGCCACCCTCCATCTGCCACAGGCCGGCCATGCCGTTCGCATCGAAGTTGCTGACGCCCCAGGCTCGGATGCGCCCCTGCGCCTGCAGGCGCTCGAACGCATCGACCGTGTCGCGCAACGGATGCGAGCCCGGCCAGTGCAGCAGGTAGAGGTCGACCTGCTCGAGCCCGAGCCGCTGCAGGCTGCGCTCGCACGCGGCCACGGTGCCGGCGCGGCTCGCGTGGTGCGGGTAGACCTTGCTGACGATGAACAGCTCGTCGCGCCGCACCGCGCCGGCCCGCAGCGCCTCGGCGACGGCCTGCCCGAGGGCCTCTTCGGCACCGCCCTCGCCGTACATCTCGGCGGTGTCGAAGAGCCGGTAGCCGAGGTCGATCGCCAAGCGGATCGCGGCCACCTCGCCACGCCGTGCCGCTGCCGATTCCCCCATGCGCCAGGTGCCGAGACCGAGGGTCGGCACCGAGGTTCCCGAAGGCAGGGCGAGGTGGTTCATCGTGGTCTCCGCGGTTGGCCCCGAAGCCTAGCGCGAACGGGTTCTGCGGCACACTGCGAACCCTATATGTCAGATGCTTCAGATGCCTCAGGCGCCCTGATCTCGCTGCGGCAGGTCGACAAGCGCTTCGCCAACGGCGTGCAGGCCTTGCAGTCGGTCTCGCTGGACGTGCAGCCGGGCGAGTTCGTCTCGCTGCTCGGCCCGTCCGGTTGCGGCAAGAGCACGGTGCTGCGGCTGGTGGCCGGGCTCGAGCGCGCGAGCGCCGGCACGGTGCAGGCGCCGGCATGGCAGGCCGATGCGGCCAGCGACACCGCCTTCGTGTTCCAGGAGCCCACGCTGATGCCCTGGGCCAGCGTGTTCGACAACGCCTGGCTGCCGCTGCGGCTGGCCGGCGTCGCGCGCCGCGCTGCCGCCGCGCAGGTGCTGCCGCTGCTGCAGCGCATGGGCCTMGAGGCGTTTGCGGATGCCTTCCCGGGCGAGTTGTCCGGTGGCATGAAGATGCGCGCATCGATCGCCCGCGCGCTGGTCACGCAGCCGCGGCTGCTGCTGATGGACGAGCCGTTCGCCGCGCTCGACGAGATCACCCGCCAGCGCCTGAACACCGACCTGCTCGACGCCTGGCAGGCGCGGCCGATGGCGGTGCTGTTCGTCACGCACAGCGTGCTCGAAGCGGTGTTCCTGAGCCAGCGCGTGCTGGTGATGGGCGCACGGCCCGGCCGCATCGTGGCCGAGTTCCGCATCCGCCGGCCGGTACCGCACGCGGCCGCCTTCCGCGACAGCGACGACTACGTCGCCCAATGCCGGGCCGTCTCGCGCTCGCTCGAGGCCGCGCATGCCGCGGCAGCCGCGTGAACGAGCGCTGGCGCCGCCGCGTCGCACCGGCCGTCGTGCTGCTCGCGCTGCTGGCCGCCTGGGAGGCGCTGGTGCGGCTGGCCCACATCCCGCACTACACGCTGCCGGCGCCCAGCCTCGTGCTGCAGACGCTGGTCGACAACTTCGCATCGCTTTCCGGCAGCTGGTGGTTCACCGTGAAGATCACGTTCGGCGCGCTGCTGCTCGCCTGCACCGGCGGGGTGCTGATCGCCGCGGTGTTCGCGCTGTGGCGGCCGGTCGAGGAGGCCCTCTTTCCGGTGGCGGTGGTGCTGCAGGTGACGCCGATCGTCGCGGTCGCGCCGCTGATCCTGATCTACGTCGAGAGCACGACGGCCGCGCTGCTGCTGTGCGCCTGGATCGTCGCGTTCTTCCCGATCCTGTCGAACACCGTGGTCGGGCTGCGCGCGGCCGACGTGAACCTGCGCGAGCTGTTCCGGCTGTACCGCGCCTCGCCCTGGCAGCGGCTGCGCCTGCTGCTGCTGCCGTCGGCGTTGCCGTACTTCATCGCCGGCCTGAAGATCTCCGGCGGCCTGAGCCTGATCGGCGCGGTGACGGCCGAGATGGTCGCCGGCGCCGCCGGCCGCGAGACAGGCCTCGCGTCGCGCATCCTGGAAGCGAGCTTCCGCACCGAGACGCCGAAGATGTTCGCCGCGCTGAGCCTGCTGGTGCTGACCGGCGTGCTGATCTTCGCCGGCTTCAATGCGCTGTCTCGGCTCTTGCTGGGCCGCTGGCACGCCACCGAGAATTGACCCATCGAAGGAGAGACCCATGAAGAACACGATCCGCCTTGCAGCCTTGGCATTGACGCTCGCGGCCGGCACCGCCCTCGCGCAGGACAAGGTGACTTTCGCGACCAACTGGAAGGCGCAGGCCGCGCACGGCGGCTTCTACCAGGCGGTGGCCGACGGCACCTACAAGAAGTTCGGCCTCGACGTGACGCTGCTGCAAGGCGGCCCGCAGGTCAACAACCGCCCGCTGCTGCCTGCCGGCCGCATCGATTTCCTGATGACCGGCAACCTGCTGCAC
>NZ_JBFUGN010000553.1:0-4086 GCF_056402895.1 Rhizobacter sp. P3_B12
TCTCTTCATGTACGAATCGCACTTCGGCCTGAGCGGCCCGCCTTTCCAGCTGAACTCTCTTCATGTACGAATCGCACTTCGGCCTGAGCGGCCCGCCTTTCCAGCTGAACCCGGACCCGGCGTTCTATTTCGACAGCCGCGGGCACAGCAACGCGCTGGCCTACCTGAAGTTCGGCGTGCACCAGGGCGAGGGCTTCATCGTCGTCACCGGCGAGATCGGTGCCGGCAAGACCACGCTGGTGCGCACGCTGCTCGAAGGGCTGGACGCCGAGAAGGTGGTGGCCGCGCAGGTGGTCAGCACGCAGCTCGAATCGGGCGACCTGCTGCGCGCCATCCTCACCGCCTACGGCGTGCCGACCGCGGGTGCGTCGAAGGCGCACCTGATCGCGAGCCTCGAGGGCTTCCTGACCGCGCTGGCCGCGAAGGGCCGGCGTGCGCTGCTGATCGTCGACGAGGCGCAGAACCTGAAGCACGAGGCGGTCGAAGAGCTGCGCATGCTGTCGAACTTCCAGCTCGGCAACCATGCGCTGCTGCAGAGCTTCCTGATCGGCCAGCCGGAGCTGCGCACGCTGCTGCAATCGAAGTCGATGGAGCAGCTGCGCCAGCGCGTGATCGCGTCGTGCCACCTCGGCCCGCTCGACCAGACCGAGACGCGCGCCTACATCGAGCACCGCCTGCACCGCGTCGGCTGGAAGGATTCGCCGGCCTTCGCCGACGATGCGTTCGACGCGATCCACCGCTGGACCGGCGGCGTGCCGCGCCGCATCAACCGGCTGTGCAACCGGCTGTTCCTCGCCGCCTTCCTGTCGGGCAAGGACGCGATCTCGGCCGAGACGGTGGACCAGACCGCCGGCGAGCTGCGCAGCGAGATCGGCGAGCTCGCCGACGTGCCGATGCTGGTGCCCTCGGCGGGTCAGGCCGCGGGCCACGGCCGGCCCGACGTGACGATCCCGCCCAACCCGGCGCTGCCGGTGCTGGACGCGGCGGTGGACTTCGGCGTGAACGGCAACAACGCGAGCCTCGGCGTGGTCCAGCGCTCGCGCAGCGGCAGCAAGCTGCAGCGCCCGCTGCTGTGCGTGGTCGACACCCGCACCGATTTCCTGAAGATCGGCGCGCTGTCGCGCGTGCTCGAGGAATACGGCGACCTGCCGCCGGTGATGGCGGTGCAGCCCGGCACCGAAGAGGGCCTGGCGATCGGCGCGGCCGGTGCCGCGGTGCTGCCGCTGCCGAAGATGGAGATCCACCTCGGCATCGGCGCGCACGCGGTCGGCGTGGCGCACGGTTCGGCCGCGGCGCTGACGCGCTTCGACGAGGTGCTGGCCGAGTTCATGCCGAGCGCGGTGCTGGCGGTCGGCAAATCGGATGCGGTGCTGATGTGCACGCTGCTCGCCAACAAGCGCGGCGTGCCGGTGCTGCGGCTCGACGCCGGCCAGCGCAACACCGGCGGCAGCGCCAGCGCCGAGATGAACGGCGTGCTGATCGACCGCGTGGCCGATGCGCTGTACACGAACAAGCTGCTGACCTACTACACGTTGTACCGCGAGGGCATTCCCTCGGACCGGGTGCACTGCGTCGGCAGCCTGGCGGCCAACCTGCTGCACTTCGGGCTGCCGCATGCGGTGCCGCCGCTCGAATCGTTCGCGCGCGCCAAGCTCTCGCCGGCGGTGCTGAACGACCCGCGCGGCTTCGGGCTGGTGAGCCTGGCGCTGCAGCCGAAGGCGATGGACGAGCTGCTGCCGATGCTCGCGACACTGGGCCGCGAGCTGCCGCTGGTGTGGCCGCTGCGCGAGGAGGCGCTGGTCGCGCTGAAATCCACCGGGCAGGAGACGCGCCTGGCCGATGCCGGCGTGATCGTGATGCCGGCGCAGGGCTACCTCGAGGAGATCGGGCTGCTGCAGCAGGCGCGCTGCCTGATCGCCGGCAGCGAAGGCGAGCTGGTCGAGGAGGCGGTGACGCTCGGCGTGCGCAGCATCACGCTCGGCAACGACCGCAGCGGCACGCCGGTGGCCGATCCGTCGAGCATCGTCGTCGGCCGCAACGTCGAGCAGGCGCTGAAGGCCGTGCGCGAGATCCTGCTGACCGAATCCGCACGCGTCGACGTGCCCGAGTACTGGGATGGCGGCACCGCCAGCCGCATCGCGAAGCACCTGCGCAGCTGGCTGCCGGCCTCGATGCGCGTCTCGTCGACCGCCCGCGCTGCCGAATCCGTTCGCTGAATCTGTCCGTGAGCCCATGACCAAGAACCCGATCACCAACGCCCTGACGGTCGACGTCGAGGACTACTTCCAGGTCTCGGCGCTGGCGCCGTTCATCGCGCGCGACCGCTGGGATTCGATCCCGTGCCGCGTCGAGGCGAACGTCGACCGCCTGCTGCGGCGCTTTGCCGACAACCATGCGAAGGCCACGTTCTTCACGCTCGGGTGGATCGCCGAGCGCTACCCGCAGGTGGTACGCCGCATCGTCGACGACGGGCACGAACTGGCGAGCCATGGCTACGGGCACCAGCGGGCGAGCGAGTTGTCGCGCGAGGCGTTCAGCCACGACGTGACGAACGCGAAGCGCATCCTCGAGGACATCGCCGGCGTGCGGGTGATCGGGTACCGCGCGCCGAGCTTCTCGATCGGGGCCGGCAACCTGTGGGCCTTCGACGTGCTGAAGGAAGCGGGCTACGTCTACAGCTCCAGCGTCTACCCGGTGCAGCACGACCACTACGGCATGCCGGACGCGCCGCGCTTTCCGTACCAGGTGCGCGACGGGCTGACCGAGCTGCCGATCACGACGGTGCGTGCGCTCGGGCGCAACCTGCCGGCCGGCGGCGGCGGCTACTTCCGCTTCGCGCCGTATGGCGTGTCGCGCTGGGCGATCGACCGTTTCAATCGCGACGAGCAGGCGCCGGCGATCTTCTACATGCACCCGTGGGAGATCGACCCGCTGCAGCCGCGCGTGCCGGGGCCGGGGCTGAAGACGCGCTTCAGGCACTACGTGAACCTGCACCGCACCGAGAGCCGGCTGGATCGCCTGCTCGGCGATTTCCGCTGGGGGCGGATGGATCAGGTCTTCAATATCACAAACCCCCGTTCGCCCTGAGCCTGTCGAAGGCCTGGCGCGCTGTGGCACCAACCCTTCGACAGGCTCAGGGCGAACGGATATCCGCGGCCTTTCGAGGCTGACCTCATGCGCTCCGTCCTGACCGACCTGGTGCACCTGCTGCTGGCGATGCCGCTGTACGTGCTGCTGGGTCTCGCGTGGCTGAGCGTTCGCGCGTGGCGCGCGAAGGCCGGGCGGCTGCACCGCTGGCGACACGGGTTCGCGCTGCTGGGCCTGCTGGTCTACGTCGTCTCGATCCCGGCGACTGCCAACACGCTGCTCGCGCAGCTGGAGGCCTGGTGGCCGGTGCCGACCGACGCGCAGCTGAAGGCGCTGCCGGGCACCGACGGCCCGCGCATGCTGGTGATGACCGCCGGCTGGTTCCGCAAGACCGAAGCCGGCTACACCGTCGTGATGGGCGCGCCGAGCTGGGAGCGCACCGAGAAGGCCGTCGAGCTGCACCAGCGCTTCGGCGGGCGGCTGATGTTCACCGGCGCGCCGCTGCCCGATGGGTCGGACTCGGTCGCGCAGCACATGGCCTCGGTCGCGCAGCGGCTGGGCGTGCCGGCCGCGGCGATCGGCGTCGAGACGCGGTCGGTCAACACCCACGAGAACCTGCTCTTCAGCGAGCGGCAGTTCGGCCTGCGCGCGCAGGGCCGGGTGCTGCTGCTGACGAGCGCGATCCACCTGCCGCGCTCGGTGGCCGCGGCACGCGGTGTCGGGCTGGACGTGCTGCCGTATCCCTGCGATTTCCGCGCCGACACGGCGCTGAAGTGGCAGCATTTCGTGCCCAGCAACGAGGCGCCCGGTGCGCTCGAGGAGGTGCTGCATGAGTGGCTTGGTCTGGCGATGTATTCGCTTCGCGGCTGGGTGTAGGCCTGCCCTCGGCCGGCTGGCGGTGGGGGCGCTGGTCAGCGCCGCGGCAGCGGCCTCGGCGCAGCCGCGCACCTTCGTCGTCGCCCCCGACGGCACCGACCGCGCGGTCGGCACGCTCGAGGC
>NZ_JBFUGN010000554.1:0-4083 GCF_056402895.1 Rhizobacter sp. P3_B12
GCTCGACGTCGCGCTCGACCCGAAGTTCGCGAGCAACGGCCTCGTCTACTGGAGCTATGCCGAGGCCGGCAGCCGCAGCGAGGCCGACAAGAACGGCACCGCGGTCGCGCGCGGCCGGCTGCAGGGCGACAAGCTGACCGGCGTCAGCGTGATCTTCCGGCAGCTGCCGAAGGTGAAGAGCACCGCGCACTTCGGCTCGCGGCTGGTGTTCGGGCGCGACGGCCGCCTGTTCGTCACGCTCGGCGACCGCTACCTGATGCGCGACGACGCACAGAACCTCGGCAACCACCTCGGCAAGGTGGTGCGCATCGAAACCGACGGCGGGGTGCCGGCCGACAACCCGTTCGTCAAGACGGCGGGTGCGCGGCCGGAGCTGTGGAGCTTCGGCCACCGCAACCTGCAGGGTGCCGCGCTGAACCCGTGGACCGGCGCGCTGTGGACGCACGAGCACGGCCCGCAGGGCGGCGACGAGGTCAACCTCGACGTGGCCGGCAGGAACTACGGCTGGCCGGTGATCACCTACGGCTGCGAGTACGGCAGTTGCGCCGCGATCGGCGAGGGCAAGGCCAAGGCCGGCATGGAGCAGCCGCTGACGTACTGGGTGCCGTCGATCGCGCCGAGCGGCATGGCCTTTCTCACGAGCGATCGCTACCCGGGCTGGAAGGGCAGCCTGTTCGTCGGCGCGCTGGCGGGGCAGATGCTGGTGCGGCTGCAGCTCGACGGCGACAAGGTCGTCAAGGAGGAACGGTTGCTGACCGAGCTGCACGAGCGCATCCGCGACGTGCGCCAGGGCCCGGACGGGTTCCTGTACCTGTTGACCGACAACAACCCCGGGCGCGTGCTGCGCGTCACGCCTTGACGAGAAAAGCCGTTCGGGCTGAGCTTGTCGAAGCCTTGGTGGCACGCAAGCAGACCCTTCGACAAGCTCAGGGCGAACGGGTGGTGGGTTACCCCTGCAGCGACGCTGCCCGGGCCGGCTCCCTACAATGCCGTCCGTGAGCCAACCTGCTGTATGGACCAACGCCGACCTGCACTGCCATTCCGTGGTGTCGGACGGCACGCTGCAGCCCGCGGAACTCGCGGCGCGCGCGAAAGCCAACGGCGTCGAGTTGTGGGCGCTGACCGACCATGACGAGGTCGGCGGCCAGCAGCGCGCCCAGGCGGCGGCGCTGGCGCTGGGCCTGCCCTACCTGACCGGCACCGAGATCTCGGTGACCTTCGCGAACACCACGGTGCACATCGTCGGGCTCGGTTTCGATGCCGACGATGCGCAGCTCAGCGCCGGCCTCGCCGCGACGCGTGGCGGCCGCGAGGAACGCGCCCGCGAGATGGCCGCGGGCCTGGCCCAGGTCGGCATCCACGGCGCCTACGAGGGCGCGCTGAAATACGTCGGCAACCCGGATCTGATCTCGCGCACGCACTTCGCGCGGCACCTGGTGGAGAGCGGCATCTGCCAGGACACGCACGAGGTCTTCCGCAAGTTCCTCGTCGAGGGCAAGCCGGGCTACGTGCCGCACCGCTGGGCGAAGCTCGGCGACGCGGTGCGCTGGATCCGCGAGGCGCACGGCATCGCGGTGATCGCGCACCCGGGGCGCTACAAGTTCACCGCCAACGAGGAGTACGCGTTGTTCACCGAGTTCAAGGTGCACGGCGGGCGCGGGGTCGAGGTGATCACCGGCAGCCACTCGAACGCCGACTTCCTCAAGTACGCCGACATGGCGCTCGAGTTCGAGCTGCTCGCGTCGCGCGGTTCCGATTTCCACAGCCCCGACGAGAGCCACGTCGACCTGGGCACGCTGCCGCCGCTGCCGGGCAAGCTGACGCCGGTGTGGGAAGCGCTCGTCGACCGCGTGCAGCTCCCGTGAACCGACGATCGTGACAAGGCAGCGCCCCGCCCGGGGCATCGCGCTGATCGCCCTGGCGGCGCTGTGCTTCGCGACCATGGACACCACGATCAAGTACCTCGGCGCCTTCCTGCCGGTGCTGTTGATCCTGTGGGCACGCTATGCCTTCCAGGCGGTGTCGATGGGCCTCTGGCTGCTGCGTTCGAAAACCGCAGGCTTCCGCACCGGGCACCCGCGTTTCCAGCTGGCGCGCGGCGCGCTGTTGCTGGCCACCAGCGCGTTGAGCTTCTTCGGCGTGCAGCAGATGCCGGTGGCCGAGTTCACCGCGATCAACATGCTGACGCCGGTGGTGGTGACGCTGCTGGCGGCCTGGGTGCTGCACGAGCGGGTGTCGACGCTGCGCTGGGCGCTGGTGTGCGCGGCCTTCGCCGGCGCGATCATCGTGATCCGCCCGGGCAGCGGGCTGTTCGGCTGGGCGGTGCTGTTCCCGCTGGCCGGCGCCCTCACCTACGCGAGCTTCCAGGTGCTGACGAGCAAGCTGTCGGCGCTGGAGAGCCCGTACACGACGCACTTCTACACCGGCCTGACCGGCGCGCTGGTGCTGACGCCGGTGCTGTTCTTCTTCAGCGCGATCGACACCGACGGCACGCTGATGGCGGCGCCGCCGCGGCAGCTGGTGCTGCTGCTGGTGATCGGCGCGCTCGGCACGGTGGGCCACCTGTTCCTGATCCTGGCGCTGGGGCTGGCGCCGACGGCGACGCTGATGCCGTTCATCTACCTGCAGATCGGCGTGGCGGCGGCGGTGAGCTGGCTGGTGTTCCGCTACGTGCCGGACGGCTGGGCCTGGGTCGGCATGGGCGTGATCGCGGTGTGCGGTGCCGCGAGCGCGTGGCTGAACATGCGAAAGACGGCGGCGCACCCGGCGACATCCACAGTGGCGGCCGACACGATCGCGGATTAGCATCGCGGCCCATGCCGCAATTCTTCGAAGTCCACCCCGACAACCCGCAGCAGCGCCTGCTGAAGCAGGCCGCGCAGATCCTGCATGACGGCGGCATCGCCGCGGTGCCGACCGATTCGAGCTATGCGCTGGTGTGCCACCTCGACGACAAGGCGGCGGCCGAGAACCTGCGGCGCATCCGCGGCGTCGACGACAAGCACCACCTGACGCTGCTGTGCCGCGACCTGTCGGAGCTGTCCAGCTACGCCCGCGTCGACAACCGCCAGTACCGCCTGATGAAGCATGCGACGCCAGGCCCGTTCACCTTCATCCTCGAAGCGACGAAGGAAGTGCCGCGCCGCGTCTCGCACCCATCACGCCGCACCATCGGCCTGCGCGTGCCGGACCACAAGATGCTGCAGCAGCTGCTCGACATCTTCGGCGAGCCGTTGCTGTCGACCACGCTGATCGCGCCGGGCGAGACCGAGCCGATGAACGACCCGGATGAGATCCGCGAGCGTTTCCAGGGGCAAGTGCAGGCGGTCGTCGATGCCGGTGCGTGCCCCCGTGAGCCGACGACAGTGGTCGACCTGACGACGGACGAGCCGGTGCTGTTCCGACTAGGGCGAGGAGACCCCGCCCTGCTCGGGCTCCCGGTGAGCTGAGTCCACTCCCCCAACAAGCGAGCGGTCACCGCCGGCCGAACACAAGCGGTTCGTGCGCGGTGCGGGGTGGCGAGGCACAAGAACTCAGGCGGTGCCCGCGAGCTTGAACTGCCGCACCGCATCCACCAGCCGCGCCGCCTGCTGCTGAAGGCTGTCCGCCGCCGCCGCCGACTGCTCGACCAGCGCCGCGTTCTGCTGCGTCACCTGCTCGATCTGCATCACCGAATCGCTGACCAGCCCGATGCCGGCCGTCTGCTCGCCGGTCGCGGTGCTGATCTCGTCGATCAGCTCGGCCACCCGCTTCACCTGCGCCACGACATCCTTCATCGTCGCGCCCGCGTCGCCCACCAGCTGCGYGCCGGCCGCCACCTTCTCGACGCTCGCGCCGATCAGCGCCTTGATCTCCTTGGCCGCCTGCGCGCTACGCTGCGCGAGGCTGCGCACCTCGCTGGCCACCACTGCGAAGCCGCGGCCCTGCTCGCCGGCGCGCGCCGCCTCCACCGCCGCATTCAGCGCCAGGATGTTGGTCTGGAACGCGATGCCGTCGATCACGCCGATGATGTCGCTGATCTTGCGCGAGCTCGCGCTGATCTCCTCCATCGTCGTCACCACCCTGCCGACCACGTCGCCGCCC
>NZ_JBFUGN010000555.1:0-4070 GCF_056402895.1 Rhizobacter sp. P3_B12
GGTCGGGCCTGTCGCAGAACACCCCGATGGCCAGCGTGCCGCACAACGAGGCCATGTCCCAGTTGGCGTGGGAACCCGGGTGCGCCCCGCTGAGGAACCGCGACGATATGCCGACGAAGACGCTCGTGAGCATCTCCTGGAAGCGCGCCAGGCGCTCGGGCGGCCAGCCGGGGTAGCCGCGCATGATCTCGCCGGCCTGGGCCCATTGGTGGCCCTGCATGCCGGCCAACAGGATGAAGGTGTGGTCGTCATGGGCGGTCGAGCCCTCGGGCACGGTCCCGATCACCTTCAGCGTGTTCGCCCACGCATCCAGTGTTTCCACCGCCTTGTCGGCATAGCGCGTGTCGTCCGACAGCCGCCAGCGCAGCGCGAGGCACCAGGCGCGCTGGATGTCGCGGTACATCGCGAACTTGCTGCTGTCGGCGCGATAGACGCCGGCGAGCGGATTGGGCTTGCCCTCCAGGCTGGCGGCGCGGTCGGCGCACAGCTTGTTCCACCAGCCGGTCCACGGCTGCTGGCCGGCCTTGATGTGCTCGCGGATGCGAGCGAAGTCGTCGTCGGTGACCAGCAGTCCCGGGTGACGGAAGACGCCGCTCACCGAGCCGGGGACGCCCTGGCCACGGGCCTGCGCGGACGGGCCGGTGTCCTCGGCGCCCGCGCCGCAGCCGGACAGCAGCGGGAACATCGGGAGCAGGCCCAGCCCCAGAGAGAGCGCACGCCGTGCGGGATCGGGCAACTGACCGAGGTCGGTGCGTTCCGGGAATGTCTTCGACACGTTCACGTCCTGGTTCTCCCCGTCGAGCTCAGCGGGGAAACGGAGCGGGGTTGGCCAGGTAGGCCTTGGACAGGCGCGCGAACTGGCCGCCGTCGTTCGTGATGTCCGCCGACGTGTCGTCCCCGGGACTGAAGACGATCGCGAATGTGCCGTTGCCCGCGTACTGCGTYGTATGCGTCAGCATGTACTGGACGTGGTTGTCCCGATAGTGCTTCGGCGTTCCGCCGGGCGTCGTCGAGGGCACGCCCATGGGGGTCTGCCAGTACAGGATCGGCAGGCCGCCCAGGTGGCTTCGCACGATGCTCCAATCGTTGATGCCCTGGTTGAAATTCGGTGTGGTGACGTTGTTCTCGTCCAGGTAGAACGGGCCGGGGCCGCGATTCGCACAATTTGGCACGGGGTTCGGGTCTTCAAAGCAACCCGCATCGCGATCGCTCGTCTGCGCCACGATGAAGTCGGCCTTGTCTGCACCGAGTTTGGCCATGAARGYGCCGGTGGCGTTTGGATCCCCCGACCACAACGACGGGGGGAAGCCCATCCTCGCCTTGGGCGCGTACGTCCGCCCGAGCTTCAGCAGGCAACCGACGACGCCGACGGCCGTRTCCGGTTSGCTGGCGCATTCCGGCACCGTGCTCACGCGCGCCGGCAACTTCGCCGGGTCGCCGCCGGGTGCACCGCCCTGGGCGAAGCCCCAGAAGTCAGGCTCGAGGTTGACCAGGGTGGGGCGGTTGGTCTCGGCGATCTTCTGGTACATCAACTTGACTTGCGCCCAGTAGGCGGCCATGAACGGCGCGTCGTTGATGACGGTGACGTCGCCACCCCGCAGGGAAGGCATCTGGAACAGGGTGAACATCGGYACGGCGCCCATGGCCGCGACGTCGTTGGAGAAGACCGTTATGACGCCACCGTCCGGATAGTTGTATTGCCATTGAGGCCATGCGTTACCGCCGCCAGAGTTGAAACCCGYGACCGCCACGAGATAGGTATCGATGATGTCCGGAGYGATCTGCTGGGCCTTCATGTCCGCGAAAGTACTGGCCGCGCCGAGGCCCACGAGGAGCCGGCCGGGCTTGCCGAGGGCTGTCGTGATCGAAGGTGCGGGCGAAGGCGCAGGCGAAGGTCCGGGTGCGGGTGCGGGCGAAGGTGCTGACCCGACCGGTGCTGCAGCGGTGCCCGAATCACGGTCTCCGCCGCAGGCAGACAGCACCATGGCGCACAGCAGTGCGCTTGTCGCCGTGGCGAGTCTGGGGCGTTGGCTTGGCATGCTCATCGTGAAGATCCTGTTGCGTCAAAGTAGGTGCGGCGCGCCCATCTCATTCGACATGAGGTGCCCTCGATTTCTGCCAGTGTGTGAGTCACGATGTCGGGAAAGCTGACGAAACTTGCGGAGTCGACGCATCGAGCGAAGCGCGGATCGCCTCCGGCGGAAGTAATGCCTGGTATTGCCGCTCGAGCTCCATGAACACCGAGTGGGAGGCATCTCCGACCATCAGCCGGGAATCCGTCGCGAAATCGGACAGCCGATCGCCGTTCGGGCCGTCGAGCGGATCCTCCGGACGGGCCAGCACCGCGAGGGCCATCTTCGAACGCAGATCTGCGAGGTGACGGTTCGACCCGTCGGAGGCGATCGAATCCAGCTGGCCCAGCGCAACCGCCAGGACGTCGACAGGTATTCCTGCCAGCGCGGCGAGGCCTTGGGTGGCCAGCGCACGTTCGACGTACCGGAGGTGGCGCAGCACCTTGCGGGCCTGGGGATGCGAATCGAGCAATGCCTTGAGCGCGGCCCGCAACGGCGCCGCTTCGGCGATGGCCGCTTCGCTCAGCGCCTGCGGTTCGGCATCGGGTGGGGCCGCGGCGATGCGGATGTGAAAGTCCCGTCCGTCGCGTTCCAGTTTCAAGTCGCTGAAGAGGATGCGCGCCATGAAGAGAAACGGCCTCAGCAGCGGCCGGAACTGAAGTGGAACCATCGATCGCACACCCGCCGTTGTCATCACATCGGCAGTGTGGGCAGCCTTCGGATCCAATGCATGATCGAAAAATGATCAATGGTTGAACGGTACTGGCACCCGTGAGCATTTCACGGGTTTTCGCGGGACAGATCAGCAAGGCGAGTTGGTCTGCGTGAGCACGCCGAGGCGGTACGGCAGCTTCTCGTAGCTGTCCTTCGCCCCAGGCGTCAGCCCCTGGTAGAGGAAGCGCATGTTGCAGGCGCTGACCTCGACGTTCTGGTCATACCCGGTGCGCAGGATCTCGCCGTGGCTGATGCCCTGGCTCCACTTGCCGGTCGGGAAGCTCACGTTGGCGTCGCCGGCGAACGGGCTGGACTCGCTCGCGGCCAGCGGCGTCCAGGCGCCGCCCAGGCTGCTCGCGGTCCACGAGCGGAAGTACCGGCCGCCGCTGCCGATGGCCTCGACGATGAGCAGGTACTGCCCGGTCTCGCGCACCTTGTAGACCTGGGGTGCTTCGAAGACCTTGTTGCGGTCGGCATCCTGCAGCGCGATCACCGTGTTGCCGAAGCCGTTCGGGAAGTTCGCGAGCGTGGTCTGCGAGCGGTAGATCTGCCCGTTGTCGCCGGCGGAGAACAGGTGGCAGTCGGCTGCATCGCAGGCCACGGCAAAGTCCAGCCAGTTGCCGTTGCCGCCAGCGGTGTTCTGCTGGACGATCTGCGGCACGCTGCCGTAGAAGGTCTTCAGCGCGCTCCACCCACCCGGGTTGCCGATGTCGGGGTTGGTCGAGTAGGCGGCGTTGCCGTTCTGGAACACCAGGTACCACAGCCGCGAAGGCGCGTGGAAGAACACGAACGGCGCTGCCCGGTACCCGCCGCCGATCGCGGTGGAGTCGAGGAAGTAGGGCGTGGCTGCCCCAGCGTTCGACCAATCCGGGAACGAGCGGTACTCCAGGCCCCACCCATTGCCCTTGGCCTGGGTGGAGAACACGTGCCACAGGCCGTTGTAGTACACGACCGACGGATCCTTGATCGCCACTTCCGGGAACTGCGCGGCCGGCTTGGCCACCATCAGCGCTGCGCTCGAGGTCCAGCGGAAGCTGGACGGCAGCGCCACGTTGCCGGTTCCGCCGCCGGGCGGCGGCGTGGTGGCGCCGACGGGCACGAGCGCCCAGGTCTGGTTGCGGCCGCTGTAGTCGGTGTACTGGGTGACGTCGCCGCCATCGGCGGTCGACGCGCCGGCGACTTCGAGCGCCTTGCCCGAATTGCGGTTGATGAAGCGCACCGCGTTGTTGTCGGCGCCGACCAGTTGCCACTGCTGGTTGTTGCCGTCATGGTCGGTGTACTGGT
>NZ_JBFUGN010000556.1:0-4066 GCF_056402895.1 Rhizobacter sp. P3_B12
CGGCGGAAGCGGTCGCGGTCGTCCGGGTGGACGCGCTCGCTCGCCTGGTCGAAGTTCGGCACGCCGCCGGCCGGGTCGAAGCCGCACAGGCGGAACATGTGGGTGTCCCAGCGGCCCTCGCCGGTGCGCAGGTCGCGCTCCCAGGCGCCGGTGCGTCCGAACTGCTCGATCAGCGCGAGCCGCGCCGCATCGGCCGACGGCAGCACCAGCCAGGCGAGCCAGCCGCTGTCGAGCCAGACGGAGTTCCAGTCGATCTCGAGCGACGAGCCCGGGAACGCAACCCGCCCGCGCCCGCTGGGCTCGGGGTGGCGCAGCGTGGCCACCAGTTCGCGGGCCAGCGCCTGCCAGCCTGCGTCGGCGATGCCGTGGTCGGACGCCCACCGCGCCGCGGCGGCATTGACCTTCCACCGCCCGTCGGCCCACAGCCGCAAGGCCGGGGCCGGCGAAGAAAGCCACAGGGTGTCCATGGGGGGGCAAGTGTACTGACTGCCCCCTCGCTCGACCCGCTACTCGGGCCGCACCTTGCTGGCGAAGGTCTTGCGGAACTTCTCGACCTTCGGCGCGACGACGAACGCGCAGTAGCCCTGCCCCGGGTGCTGCGCGAAGTAATGCTGGTGGTAGTCCTCCGCGCGCGAGTAGTCGGCCAGCGGCAGCACCTCGGTGACGATCGGGCTCTTGCAGGTGCCGCTCGCCACCATCTCGGCGATCACCTCGCGGGCCACGCGCTCATGCTCCGGCGACTCGACATAGATGCCCGAGCGGTACTGCGTGCCGACGTCGTTGCCCTGGCGGTTCAGCGTCGTCGGGTCGTGCACGACGAAGAAGATCTCCAGCACCTCGCGCAGCGTGATCTGCGCCGGGTCGAAGCTGACCCGCACCACCTCCACCGCACCGGTGTCGCCGCTGCACACCTGCTCGTAGCTCGGATTGCGCACCCGGCCGTTGCTGTAGCCGGACTCGACGCCGGTGACGCCCAGCACCCGCTCGTACACCGCCTCGACGCACCAGAAGCAGCCGCCGCCCAGCGTGATGGTTTGGATGGAAGTCGTGTTCATGAGATCTCCTTGGACAGCCCAGATGACTGCGAGCGCGCAGTTTGCAAGGCAGGCGGACTCGGTCGTGCCGCAGCGTGCATCCTGACAACGGCGACTGGCAACGGTGCCAGGGCGGGCCGGGGAGTGTGAACGATTCACGCCTGTGAGCGCTGACTCGCCGGCACAATCCAGCCGCCATGCCGGCGCTGCCTGCCCGGCCTTCGTCCACCTTTCCCCCCGGAACCAGCGCATGAACAGCCTGCTGACCCTGCTCGGCATCGAATCCTGGAAGCCCATCCTGAGCGCACTCGTGCTGCCGCCGGTGCCGCTGCTGCTGCTGGTGCTGATCGGCGCCCGGCTGATCCTGCCGCGCCGCGGCCTCGGCTGGCTGGTGATCCTGCTGGCCACGCTGGGGCTGTGGTTCAGCGCCTGCAGCGGCACCGCGCAGTTCCTCACCCAGGTCGCGCTGAAGGTACCGCCGGCGCTGACCCGCGAACAGATCGCCGAGCTGAAGGCGGCGGCGCAGGCGAAGCAGCCGATCGCGATCGTCGTGCTCGGCGGCGGGCAGGAGGCGCTGGCGCCGGAGTACGGCGTGGCCAACCTCAATTCCTTTTCGCTGGAGCGCCTGCGCTACGGCCTGTGGCTCGGCCGCGAAACCGGCCTGCCGGTCGCCTTCAGCGGCGGGCTCGGCTGGTCGCAGCCCGATGGCCAGCCGGAGGCGCAGACGGYGGCGCGCATCGCGGCCCAGGATTTCAACCACCCGCTGAAATGGGTCGAGGACCAGTCGAAGGACACCCGCGAGAACGCCGCCCGCAGCGTCGCGTTGCTGAAGCCGGCCGGCATCACGCAGATCGTGCTGGTGACGCACGGCTGGCACATGCCGCGCTCGGTGGCGATGTTCGAGGACGCAGCACGCGGCAGCATGAAGATCCAGCCGGCGCCGATGGGCCTGGCGGCCCGGGTCGACACCAAGTCGCTCGAATGGGTGCCGACGGCGCGCGGCTTCATGAACGTGCGCAACGCGCTGCACGAGTGGCTGGGCAGCCTGGTGCGCGCTTGAGCCACTCTCGTTGAACGCGCGGGCCGAGCGCCGGGCCGCTCCCAAGCCGGCCCGCTGCCCCCTCGGGGGGCGATTCCCGTACCCGGGATCGGGGGCCTCATAACGCGAAACCCCTCCCGACCTTGCGGTGGGAGGGGCGGGCAACTGACGTTGYCAAATCGGGGCTCCGGAGGAAGTGGGTCCAGGGCTCCTGGTGCGCAGGGACTGCGCCGGTGAGGTTGCCTGCATGCAGGCCCACCAAACTTAGACGACGCTCGGCGGTGATTCAAGGCCGCATTCGAGGAATCGGCGTCGAATTGGTAACTGTCAGCGCGCCGCCATCACGCCGGCGACGATCTGCGCCACCTTCTGCTCCACCTCGGCGTCCATGCGGATGCTGCGCCCCCATTCACGCACCGTCTCGCCCGGCCACTTGTTGGTGGCATCCAGCCCCATCTTGCCGCCCAGCCCGCTGACCGGCGACGCGAAATCGAGGTAGTCGATCGGCGTGTTCTCGACCAGCGTCGTGTCGCGCACCGGGTCCATGCGGGTCGTGATCGCCCAGATCACCTCCTGCCAGTTGCGGATGTCGACATCGTCGTCGGTCACGACGATGAACTTCGTGTACATGAACTGGCGCAGGAAGCTCCAGATGCCGAACATCAGCCGCTTCGCATGGCCGGGATAGCTCTTGCGGATGCTGACGATGGCCATCCGGTAGCTGCAGCCTTCGGGCGGCAGGTAGAAGTCGACGATCTCCGGAAACTGCTTCTGCAGGATCGGCACGAACACCTCGTTCAGCGCCACGCCCAGCACCGCCGGCTCGTCGGGCGGCTTGCCGGTGTAGGTGGAGTGGTAGATCGGATCGCGCCGGCGCGTCAGCCGGTCGATGCGGAACACCGGGAACCAGTCCTGCTCGTTGTAATAGCCGGTGTGGTCGCCGAACGGCCCTTCGAGCGCATGCAGGTAGCCGCCGACCTCCTTCAGCGGCACGCCGTGCTCGCTGGTGCCGGTGAAGCCGGCCGGCACGACCGGGATGTGGCCTTCCAGCACGATCTCGGCGCCGGCCGGCGCCTGCAGCATCCAGCCCGGCTCGCCGACCGCGGTGTCGACCACCTCGGTGCGGCTGCCGCGCAACAGCCCGGCGAACTGGTATTCGGACAGGCTGTCCGGCACCGGCGTCACGGCGCCGAGGATGGTCGCCGGATCGGCGCCGAGCGCCACCGCGATCGGGAACGGCCGGCCCGGGTTGGCGAGCGCGAAATCGCGGAAGTCCAGCGCCCCGCCGCGGTGGGCCAGCCAGCGCATGATGACTTCGTTGCGGCCGATCACCTGCTGGCGGTAGATGCCCAGGTTCTGGCGGCGGCGAGCCGTCGGCGAAGCCTGCGGGCCGCGTGTGATCACCAGACCCCACGTGATCAGGGGCCCCGCATCCAGGGGCCAGCAGGTCTGCACCGGCAACTCGCCCAGATCGACCTCGCTGCCTTGCAGGATCTCCTGCTGGCACGGCGCCGAGCGGACCGCAGCCGGCTTCATGTCCCACAGCGCCTTGACCATTTGTAACAAGCGGCCGGTATCCTTCAGGCCCTTCGGCGGCTCGGGCTCCTTCAGGCTGGCCAGCACCCGACCCACGTCGCGCAGCTCGCTCACCTCGGTGGCGCCCATGCCCTGGGCGACCCGCCGAGGCGTTCCGAACAGGTTCGTCAAGGCCGAAATTTTGTAACCGGCGGGGCGTTCGAACCACAGCGCCGGACCGCCGGCACGCAGCACGGAGTCGCTGATCGCTGTCATTTCGAGCCGCGCGGAGACTGGTTCGGCGATGCGTTTGAGCTCGCCGGCCCGCTCCAGGCCCGCCATGAAGTCCCTCAGGTCACGGTATTTCATGCAATTTAGTTATTAAGAACAGCATCCTTATCCTTGACTGGTTATGAATCCAGTTCCTAGAATTCGCGACACCTTGAGAACTGATCAGGGTAAACCCGCAGAGCACACG
>NZ_JBFUGN010000557.1:0-4065 GCF_056402895.1 Rhizobacter sp. P3_B12
GCCATGCACGCTGGATCTCCGCGAAGGCGTCCAATTCGAGCACGTTACGGATGCGCGCGTCCTGCGCGCCCTTGTTGCGCGTCTTGAACAGCCACAAGTAGACCTCCTGCCTTTCCTCGCGGCTGGCCCCGAGTGCATCACCCAAGGTGGCGTTGGGATACCGGCGCAGATAGGCCACCACCCACAGCTCCAGCGGGTGCATGCCGGCGAGGTGGCCACGGTCGGCCAGCGACCAGCGAGCCGGCCCGTACTTGTCGTGCAGCGCTTGCAGCGTCGCGACAGACAGGTCGGCTTGAGGCAGGTGCCGCGCGAGGAAGGGCAACAGGCGGTCTGCAGCCGCGTCCGGTTCGAGGCCGTAGAAGGCCGCGGCCAACCGCGGGGGCGTCGGCCGCGCGCCGCGCTGCAGCAGGTCTTCGGCGTCCTGGGCCGACTTGCCGGCGTACTTGCGGTAGAAGCGGGTGATGAATTCACGCCCTTCCTTGTCGGCGAAGCGCGCCAGGTAGCCGCTTCGCCGGGGGTCGGAAGGATCCTCCAGCAGCACAGCACTTTCGCCTTCGCCGCGGGCCATCAGGTGATGCACCACGTCGCGCATCAGGCGAATAAACACCAGGTTCACCGAGCGCGTGAGCGCCTCCCGCACGCTCACCGAACGGTGGTTGTCCTGAGGCTCGAAGTTTTCGAAATGGTGCAAGCCGCCGCCGGTGAAGAAGCCCTCGGCGGGGCTGGCCGAGTAGCTGCGCTGCATCGCCGCCTCCAGCATGGTCGCAAGGCCCTTGTCGGTGACGCGCGCGAGATGGTCTCGGGCCCATAGCCCGAGCGGATCGAGCGGGCTGATGCTCAGCGCGGCGAGCTGCTCGGTCGACAGGTCGCTCCAGCGCCCATGCAGTTCGGCGACCAACTCGAGGTAGGTGATCAGCGTGCGTAGCTTGGCGGTGGAGCCGAGGTCAAGGCGCGCGCCTTCGTTGAGGTCGAAGGGCTGGTCGAGATTGTCGGTTTGCACGCGCAATAAATTGCTGCGTTTGCCGCGTTCGAACAGCGTGAAGCTGAAAACGATCCTGCGCGTGTCGTCGCCAGCGTTGAGCAACCGAAAACCGTACAGCCCGGCAGCCTTGGCTGCCCGCGGGTCACCCAGGCCGTGCAGCAGCGCGGTTGCGCTGCGCTGGGCTTCGCCGTCCAGCGAGCTGTCCAGCGCGAGGTCCAGCCGGTCGACATCGTAGGAGCGCGGCATCGCCAGCAGCGCTTGCAGCTTGGCGCGCACCGCTGTCGCCGCCTTCCGTTCGACGAAGGACGCGGGCCGCGTCGCGACGAACCGAGTCGACAACTTCACCGAAAGCGGCAGCGCGGCATCGCGCAACTCCGGCGTGATGATGCCGGCGTCGGTCATCACCCGCAGGTAGCTTTCGGTGAGCAGTTGAAGGGCGGGCTCGCCTTCGGCCAGGTAGTAAGCTGGGCGGCGCTGCGCGATCAGCAGTGACAGCGCTTGCCTGAAGGCGAGCGCACGACGCTGAACGCGCAACAGCCCACTGTCGTCCGCAGTGCCCGCCAACAGGCGGTTCAACTCGCCGAAATCGCGGCCGTACCAGACCCACAGGCCGTCGCCGATGCCGTTGACCTCTCCGAACCCGGGCTGGGCGGACAGCGGCACCGTGTTCAGGTAGTCGACGACGATCTCGCGACGTCGTGCCAGCGTGTTCTCACCGTCCATGTAGGCGCGCAGCGAGGCCGAGACCATCTGGCGCAGCTTTTCCTTGGCTGAATTAGTGCGGCCCTCGGGCGAGTGGCGATACTTCTCGATCTGTGTGGCGAGCGTGCTGCCACCGGCGGCTAGATGCGACTCGTCGACCCGATGCAGCAGCTGATCGGCCACCGCCTTGCCGAAGCGGTCCCACTCGACTGCGGGGTTGCGCGTGGGAAAGCGCGGGTCAAGCAGTTCGCGGTTCTCGATGAACAGCAGCGCGTCGACTAGCAGCGATGGCACCGTTTCGAAGCGTTCGTAGCTGCGCTCGGGGTAGCGTGCAGCGTTCAGCGATTGGCCGCGGCAGTCGCGCAAGCTCAGCCCAGCCTGCGTCTTCTCTCGATAGGGGACAAACAAGCCCTCGTCAGCGAACTCGAGCATCTTCGGCGACATGCGCGCTTGTGCGGAAACAGCAAAGTCCTGGCGCTTGAGGCGCTCGATCAGTTCGGGCAAGTGGTGGTAGCCGAGCCGCTCATCGAAGGGCCCGGCCCCGGGAAAGCGGATCGAAGGGCTGGGCCCAGGCAACACTTCGTAGCGCTGATCCTGCGCAACGACACTCAGCCAAGCCGCCTGCCGCTGCGACGTACGCGCCTCGTCCCTCGCCACGTAGCCGATGCCGAGGGCAACGACCAGCAGCACCGCAGCGATCGTCCACTTACCGAACCGTTTCCACAGGGAAAAGAACGTCGCGGCCGACAAGTGCGCCTCCCCAGTGGGCAAGTCACCACGACCATTCAAGGTCGCGACCCCATCCCCGACGCCACCTGCGGTGCGGTGCGCGCCGTGCTCAGCGAAGTACCAGCACGGGAATCTTGCTGTGGGTCAGCACTTTGTGCGTCTCGCTGCCAAGCAAAAATCCACGCACGCCCCGATGCCCGTGGGACGCCATGACGATCAGATCGCACCCCCTGTCTTGAGCCGTACGGATGATGAGCTCGAACGGGTGATCGCTGGTGGCCGCCACGGTGTCGCAGGCCACCCCCGCTTCCTTGGCAGCTCGGCCAATCACCGCCAAGTATCGATCGGCATACGCTTTGCAATCCGCGGAAAACTGCGACTCGATGTCCGTGAGCATTTCGGCTTGGTAGGCCAAGATGTGGAACTGCGRCATCACGTGGAGGCCCGTGACTTTGGCCTGCACGCTCTTGGCGAACTGCGAACCTCGCTCGATCGCGGCCTCGGACAACGCAGAACCATCCGTCGGCAGGAGCAGATGCTTGAACATATTGCCCTCCTATTGAGAGTAGGCGAAGCAGGGTTTCATTGTGTTCTTCGCCTTCACCCGTGCCACCCCCCGAACCGAAGGGGACGTGGAGGAACTGGCACCGCCGCACGCGCGGTAACAGGGAACGCGCCGAGCCGGCTCCGGTCCAATCAACACGATCACAGTCGCGGAGAGATTCGATGGACACGCCGTCCGCTGGTACCAGGCAGGTGCGCAAGCGCTGGGCACTCGGCGCGGTGGTTATGTACCGTTCCAGGCGGCGGCGTGGTCTAGGCACGCGGCTTCTGGGCACACGGCTTCGTCGCACGGTGATCCGTGCTTGGCACAGGACGCGAACCGGCGTGCTGATCGCATTGTCGATTCTCGTTGGCATGATCGCGCACCAGAGTATGTGGACACGTGATCTGGAGCGGCAACTCGTGCGCGAGCAGCGACACATCGCCAATCTGGCTGAATTGCTGGGCACACTCGAGGGCCAAACCCTCAAGCGCGGCGAACTCGACCTGCTGCGCGAGGAAATGAGCAGGGATCAGGCCGGTACGAACGAGCGAGTCAGGGCGCTTGAAGGCGGGTCGACAGCGGTCAGCCAGGTCATCGCCCGGTCCTCCGGTTCAGTGGCATTCGTCCAGGGAAGCTTCGGCTTTCAAGATCCAGCCACCAAGCGTGCGCTGCGCTTCGCGGTCGCCGAGAACGGAGATCCGATACGAGGGCCCAGCGGGCATTCGCAAATCACGCTCGAAGGCAACGGCCCTCGGATCGACGTCACCTTCACTGGCACGGCCTTCGTGGTGAACCGCGACGGCGTGCTGATCACCAACCGGCATGTCGCACTGCCCTGGGAGGACGGGACAGCGCTGCCAGCGCTCCAGGCGCTCGGCCTCGAACCGGWCATGCGCAGCATGCGTGGCTACTTGTCCGGTGCGAGCGAGCCCTTCGACGTGAGGTTCCTCGGCGCGAGCGACACGCACGACGTGGCCGTCTTGCAAGGTGACGGCGCGGCGCGCGATACGTCGCCACTGCTGCTGTCGAGCGACGCACCAAATCCCGGCGACGCGGCGATCCTGCTCGGATTTCCGGCCGGGATCCGAGCCCTTCTAGCGCGCGC
>NZ_JBFUGN010000558.1:0-4063 GCF_056402895.1 Rhizobacter sp. P3_B12
GCGGTTCACCTGCCCGCTGATGTTCAGCGCGGCGATCGCGCGGCCGGAGCGGTCGCGGATCGGCGCCGACATCGACACCAGTCCTTCCTCCAGCTCCTGGCTGACGAGGCTCCAGCCCTGGCGCCGCACCTGCGCGATCAGGCCCTTCAGGCGCTGCGGGTCGGTCTCGGTGTGCGGCGTGCGGGCGGTGAGGGTCATCGCGTCGATGCGCTGGTCGAGCTCGTCCGGTGCCAGCCCGGCCAGCAGCGTGCGGCCCATCGAGGTGCAGTAAGCCGGCAGCCGGCTGCCGATGCCCAGGTTGATGCTCATGATCTTGTGCGTCGGCACCCGCAGCACGTAGACGATGTCGCCACCCTCGAGCACCGCCGCCGAGCTCGATTCCTTCACCTGTTCGACCAGCGCCTCCATCACCGGCTCGGCCAGGTTCCACAGCGGCAGCGACGACAGGTAGGCGAAGCCGAGGTCGAGGATCTTCGGCGTGAGCCGGAACTGCCGGCCCTGGCTCTCCACATAGCCCAGGCCTTCCAGCGTCAGCAGGATGCGGCGTGCACCGGCGCGCGTCAGGCCGGTGCGCTGCGCGACCTCGCTGAGCGTCTGCTGCGGCGCCTTCGCGCTGAAGGACCGGATGACGCTCAGGCCGCGTGCGAACGACTGCACGTAGGTGTCGCCGGGGCGGGGTTTGTCGGACGCGGGGGCAGGGGAGGTGTCGTCGTCGGGCGAGGTCATCGGCGCAGTCTAGCGCCGGGTTTTGCGCGATCTCGTCGATCGTTTTGATGAGATCGATTGCGACGGCAGATGTCATGCGCATCGCGCGGTGTGGCATCAGGGTTTCACCGGGTAAAGCCGGGGTGGGGCAGGGAACGGCGATGGCCGGCGGGTGACCCAACCCGCACACCTCCACTCCCTGCGAAAGGATGTCCCATGAGATCCCTGATGATCCTCGTTTCCTCCCTGGCCGCGCTCGCCACGCAGGGCGCCGCCTGGGCCGCCGTGCCCTCCGGTCCGGCCGACCCGGACGCCGCCTACGTCGAACGCATGCACCTGATCGGCCGCACCCCCGAGCCCGGCGAACAGGCCGCGCCGTTGCCGCCCGAGACTCCGGCGCAGAACGCCGCCGAGCGCCAGAAGGAGTACCTGGAGCGCATGGCGCTGATCGGCCGCACCCCGGAAGCCGCCGAGGTGGCGGCCGCCGCGGCGCCTGGCCACGAACTGACGGCCACGCCGCCGAGCTTCGAGGAACGGATGAAGCTGATCGGTCTCACCCCCTACTCGCAGTGATGCCGGGGCGCGGTATGGTTCGGGACTTGCAATGCGGTCCCGAACCCCTGCCGGAGCCCCCGATGAAACGATTCCTCCCCGTGATGCTGCTGCTCGCCGCGCTGTTCGCCCTGCCGGGTGCGCAGGCGGCCGACCTGTCGAAGCTGCGCGTCGGCGTCGAAGGCGCCTACCCGCCGTTCAGCACCGTCGGCCCCGACGGCAAGCTGCAGGGCTTCGACATCGACATCGCGAACGCGCTGTGCACCGAGATGAAGTCCCGCTGCACGCTGGTGCAGCAGGAGTTCGACGGCCTGATCCCGTCGCTGCAGTCGCGCAAGGTCGACATGGTGGTCGCCTCGATGTCGATCACGCCCGAACGGCTGAAGGTGGTCGGATTCACCGACAAGTACTACAACAGCGCGAACAAGCTGATCGCGAAGACCGGCTCGCCGATCGACGGCACGCCGGCGCGCTTCAAGGGCACGCGCATCGGTGTGCAGCGCACCACCATCAACGACCGCTACGTGAGCGCCAAGTTCACCGAGGCGACCATCGTGCGCTACGCGAGCCAGGACGAGGTCTACCTGGATCTCGCGGCCGGTCGAATCGATGCGACGATGGTCGACGGCATCGCCGGCGACATCGGCTTCCTGAAGACGCCGGCCGGCAAGGGCTTCGGCTTCGTCGGGCCGGACTACCGGGATCCGGAGTATTTCGGCAGCGGCGCCGGCATCGCGCTGCGCCAGGGCGACACCGAACTGCGTGACCGGCTGAACGCCGCGATCAAGGCGATCCGCGCGAACGGCACCTACCAGAAGCTCGCGGCGAAGTACTTCAACTACGACATCTTCGGCCAGTGATGCTGCACGGCTACCTGCCGAGCCTGCTGGAGGGGCTGCGCCTGACGCTGGGCGTGGCCGTCGCGTCGCTGGCCGTCGCGGTGCTGCTGGGCCTGGCGGGTGCGGCGGCGAAGCTGTCGGGCTCGGCGTTCTGGCGGCGCGGCGCGACCGTCTACACGACGCTGATCCGCGGCGTGCCCGACCTGGTGCTGATGTTGCTGGTCTTCTACGGCGGCCAGCTCGCGGTGAACGAGATCGCACCGCACCTGGGCATCGACGAGTACGTCGACATCGACCCGTTCGTGGCCGGCGTCGCGACGCTCGGCTTCATCTTCGGCGCCTACCTGACCGAGACCTTCCGCGGCGCGATCCTCGCGATCCCGCACGGCCAGGCCGAGGCGGGGCTGGCCTTCGGCATGACGCCGCTGCTGGTGTTCCGGCGCATCGTGCTGCCGCAGATGCTGCGGCTCGCCTTGCCCGGCTTCGCGAACAACTGGCTGGTGCTGGTGAAGTCGACCGCGCTGGTGTCGGTGATCGGGCTGACCGACATGATGCAGAAGGCCGGGCAGGCCGCCGGCGCCACGCGCGAGCCGTTCACCTTCTACCTGGCCGCGGCCGCCGGCTACCTGCTGATCACGACGGCCTCGGTGCTCGCGCTGCGCGCGCTCGAGAAGCGCTGGTCGCCGGGCGTGCCGGCCGTCTCGTTGTGAAGGCCGCGCGGTGAGCTTCGACGCCATCGTCGACAACCTGCCGCTGTACCTGTCCGGTGCGTGGACGACGCTGCGGCTGCTGGCGATGTCGCTGGCGCTCGGCCTGCTGGGCGCGATCCCGCTCGGCGTGATGCGCGCCTCGAGCCGGCGCCGCTGGTGGATGCCGGTGTGGTGCTTCACCTTCGTGGTCCGCGGCACGCCGCTGCTGGTGCAGCTGTTCCTGCTGTACTACGGCCTCGCGCAGTTCGAGGCGGTGCGCGCGAGCCTGCTGTGGCCGCTGCTGTCGAGCGCCTGGTTCTGCGCGGTGGCCGCGTTCGCGATCAACACCTGCGCGTACACCACCGAGATCGTCGCCGGGGCGATCCGCACGACGCCGCCGGGCGAGATCGAGGCGGCGCGCAGCGTCGGCATGCCCTGGCTGCTGATGGTGCGGCGCATCCTGCTGCCGTCGGCGCTGCGGCGGGCGCTGCCGGGCTATGGCAACGAGGTGGTGCTGATGCTGCACGCCACCTCGCTCGCGAGCATCGTCACGCTGCTCGACCTGACCGGCGTCGCGCGCGATGTCAACTCGCGCTTCTTCCTGCCGTTCCCGGCCTTCATCACCGCGGCGCTGTTCTACCTGGCGATCACGTTCGCGCTGGTGGCGCTGTTCCGGCGCGCCGAAGCCCGCTGGGCGCGCCACCTCCGACCCCGCTCCTGAATCTCGACCCACCTTCCGATGCAAACCCGACACCACCCGCTGAAAGGCGCCTCGCTGCTGACCCGGCGCGAGATCGTCAGCTTCCACTACGGCCCGCAGGACAGCGGGCGCAAGGTCTACGTGCAGGCTTCGCTGCATGCCGACGAGCTGCCCGGCATGCTGGTCGCGCACCACCTGCGCCTGCGGCTGGCGCAGCTCGAGAGCGAAGGACGCCTGCGCGCCGAGGTCATCGTCGTGCCGGTGGCGAATCCGATCGGGCTCGACCAGCAACTGCTGCGCATGCCGATCGGCCGCTTCGAGCTCGGCAGCGGCGAGAACTTCAACCGGCACTATCCGGCACTGTTCGAGCCGGTGCGCTCGCGCATCGAGGCGCTGCTGGGCGACGACCCTGTCGCCAATGCGCAAAGGGTGCGCGAGGCGCTGCGCGAGGTGGTGCAGGCGCTGCCCGAGACCCATGAGCTGATGAGCCAGCGCAAGACGCTGATGGCGCTGGCCTGCGATGCCGAGGTGGTGCTCGACCTGCATTGCGACAGCGAATCGGTGGCCCACCTCTACAC
>NZ_JBFUGN010000559.1:0-4056 GCF_056402895.1 Rhizobacter sp. P3_B12
GCGCACGATGTCGGCCACCGTCAGGAAGTAGGCCTCGTAGCCGAGCTGCTCGATCAGCGCGAGCTCGTCCTCGATCAGCTTCGACCACTTGGGTTTCAGCCCGTCGGGAAAGCGCTTCGGCACGCCGGCATAGGTGAGCCGGCGCAGGTGGGCGATCGGCGTCATGCCCTCGGGCACGACCTCGCGCGGGTACTCGTACTTCAGCTCGGCGAGCGAGAAGGTGCACTGCGCGGCCAGCAGCAGCGTGTTGTCGAGCCACGCCGGCTCGTAGAGGCCGGCCAGCCGGCTGCGCGAGCGCAGGTACTGCTCGGCATTGGGTGCGAGCTGCAGCCCGCATTCGGTGAGCGGCAGGTTCAGCCGCGTGGCGGTCAGCGTGTCCTGCAGCGACTTGCGCGAGCGCAGGTGCATCAGCACGTCGCCGGACGCGACCACCGGCAGGCCGACCCGCCGCGCGACCTGCAGCACGGTGGCGAGCAGTTCCTCGTCGCCCGGGCGGTGCAGCCGCTCGAGGGCCAGCGCGGCCCGTTCGTGGAACCAGGTCTTGAGCCACATCGCATGCGCGAACACCGTCTCGAACGGCTGCGCGGCATCGGGCACCAGCAGTGCCAGGCATTCGGGCAGGCCGGCCAGCGTGGGCGCGTCGGGCACGCCGCCTTCGAGGTCGGACGGGTGCGCGAGGTAATGCCCCTTGTCGGCGCGGCGCCGCGCGACGGTGATCCAGTGCGACAGGTTGCCGTAGCCGCGGCGCGTCTGCGCGAGCAGCACGAGCCGCGCATGCGGCTCGCCGCCGGCCGGCAGCGTGAGCCGCATCTCGCTGCCGATGATCAGGTGCAGCTGGCGACGCCGTGCCTCGACGTGCGCGCGCACCACGCCGGACAGCGAGCATTCGTCGGTGATCGCGAGCGCCGCGTAGCCGAGGTCGGCGGCGCGGTTCACCAGTTCCTCGGGGTGCGAGGCCCCGGTGAGGAAGCTGAAATTGCTGCGGCAGTGCAGCTCGGCGTAAGGGGGAAGCATCGCGAACAGAATACTGTTTTTTCATACAGTATAGAAACAGCCTGAGCACGCAGCAAGGGCTTGGCCCAGGGTTGACAATGGCGCCCTTCCCCGCTTCGACGACAACGCGAAAGCCCATGAGCGACACCACCTACCCCGACACCCGCCTGCTGATCGACAACCAATGGGTCGACGCCACCGGCGGCAAGACGCTGGACGTGCTGAACCCCGCCACCGGTGCGCCGATCGGCAAGGTCGCGCATGCCTCGACGGCCGACCTCGACCGCGCGCTGGCCGCCGCGCAGCGCGGCTTCGAGACCTGGCGCGCGACGTCCGCGCACGAGCGCGGCAACCTGATGCGCCGCGCCGCCGCGCTGCTGCGCGAACGCGCCGACGGCATCGCCCGCCTGATGACGCAGGAGCAGGGCAAGCCGCTGGCCGAGGCGCGCGTCGAGGTGCTGGCCGGTGCCGACATCATCGACTGGTTCGCCGACGAAGGCCGCCGCGTGTACGGCCGCATCGTGCCGTCGCGCAACCTGGCCGCGCAGCAACTGGTGCTGAAGGAGCCGGTCGGCCCGGTCGCGGCCTTCACGCCGTGGAACTTCCCGATCAACCAGATCGTGCGCAAGCTCGGCGCGGCGCTCGCGAGCGGCTGCTCGTTCCTCGTCAAGGCGCCCGAGGAAACCCCGGCCTCGCCGGCCGCGCTGCTGGCCACCTTCGTCGATGCCGGCATCCCGGCCGGCGTGCTCGGCCTGGTGTTCGGCAACCCGGCCGAGATCTCGGCCTACCTGATCCCGCACCCGGTCATCCGCAAGGTCACCTTCACCGGCTCGACGCCGATCGGCAAGGAACTGGCCGCGCTGGCCGGCCGCCACATGAAGCGCGTGACGATGGAGCTGGGCGGCCACGCGCCGGTGATCGTCRCCGACGACGCCGATGTCGCGCTCGCGGTCAAGGCCGCCGGTGGCGCGAAGTTCCGCAATGCCGGGCAGGTCTGCATCTCGCCGACGCGCTTCCTGGTGCACAACAGCGTGAAGGCGGAGTTCTCGCAGGCGCTGGTGGCACACGCCCAGAAGCTGAAGCTGGGCGACGGCCTGGCCGAAGGCACCACGCTCGGCCCGCTGGCCAATGCGCGCCGCCTGGGCGCGATGGCCAAGGTGGTCGACGATGCACGCAAGCGCGGCGCCACGGTCGCGACCGGTGGCGAACGCGTCGGCAGCAGCGGCAACTTCTTCGCGCCGACGGTGCTGACCGACGTGCCGCTCGATGCCGACGTGTTCAACAACGAACCGTTCGGCCCGGTGGCCGCGGTGCGCGGCTTCGACACGCTGGACGAGGCGATCGCCGAAGCCAACCGCCTGCCGTTCGGGCTGGCCAGCTACGCCTTCACGCGCTCGATCAAGAACGCGCACCTGCTGTCGCAGCGCCTGGAGGTCGGCATGCTGTGGATCAACCAGCCGGCCGCGCCGGTGGCCGAGATGCCGTTCGGCGGCGTCAAGGACTCGGGCTACGGCACCGAGGGCGGGCCGGAGGCGATGGAGGCCTACCTGGTGACGAAGAGCGTGTCGATCATGGCCGTCTGACGGCCTTCGCGGGCGCCGGACCCGGGGTCTGCCCGACCCCGAGGTTCATCGCGTTCAGGATGTCGCCGTTGTCCTGCGACAGCTCCCACGCGAACACGCCCGCCAGCCCGTGCGCGACCGCGAAGCGGCCCTTGCGCCGCACGCTGCGCGGGTCGTCGTAGCCGATCATCTGCTGCGCGCGCGCATTCCACAGCGTGTACGACTGCGTGCCGCGGTCGTACACCGTTCTCCAGCCCTGCGCGCCGGTGCCCTTCGGTCCCAGCCAGCCGTCGGCCAGTTCGCGGTAGGTGATGTCGCCTTCCTTGCCGGGGAACACGCCGCTGCGCGGCACGCCGTTGAAGCCGTTCGGCCCCGGGCCCTTCACGCCGGCGAAGCCGCGGCCGTACATCGCGACGCCGGCCACCAGCTTGTGCGCCGGCACGCCCGCCTTCGTCATCACGCGCACGGCGCCTTCGAGGCTGTCGTTCGTCTCCGGCGTCGGGCTCGCGAGCGGCGTGTGGTGGCCGGCCAGCGGCGTCCAGCCACCGGCGAAGTCGTAGGTCATCATGAAGACGAGGTCCATCACCTTCGCCGCCTCGGCGTGGTTGACCTTCGTCGCGAGCGATTCGGTGGTGTYGACCGCGGCGGTCAGCAGGTAGCGCCGGCCGGTCTGCGCGGCCAGGCCGTCGAGCGCGCGGCGCAGGTCGGCCATCAGGTCCGCATAGCCCTGCCCGTCGGCCGGCGTGCCGAGCGCGACGCCGTTGGCGCTGCCGTTCGAGGTGGGGTGCTCCCAGTCGATGTCGATGCCGTCGAAGGCCGGGTGCGTCTGCAGGAACTGCGCGACCGAGGCAGCGAACACCGCACGCCGCGCCGGGTCGTTCGCGAGGTGGAAGAACGGGTCCGAGCCGCCCCAGCCGCCCACCGAGGCCAGCACCAACGCCCGCGGCGCGCGCTGCTTGAAGCGGGCGAAGACGGCATCGAACTCGTCGTCGCGCTTCGAGGTGGCGAGCTGGAAATCGGCCTTGCCTTCGCAGGCCGCGGCGTCCTGCGGCAGCTGGCCGGGGCCGCACAGGTGCAGGAAGGCGTAGAGCAGGTGCGTCAGGTTGCCGGCGGGCACGCGGTCGAGCAGGTCCTGCGGCTGCCAGTGCGGCACGTAGACGCCGACGACCCTGCCGCTGGTGGGCGTGAACGGGCGGTGCTGTCCGGTGAAGGGCGGCACCGGTTCGGCGGCCGACGCGGCCGTGGTGATCAGGCTCAGGGCTGCCAGGGCCAGCATCCATCGCGGTCGGTTCATCGGCGGTCTCGTCGAGTGGGTTGATGAAGTTCAGGCATGGCAGGCTGCCTCGACGCGCGCGAGCGCCGCATCGGTCCAGCGCCGCAGCGCCGCATTCGACAGCGCGGTCGGCACCGAGCGCAGCAGCATCCGGTAGACCGCGCCGCGCGTCACCTTGAGGCGCCGTGACGGGTCGAGCCAGCCCGGCGCGCTGAGCAGCAGCTCGAT
>NZ_JBFUGN010000560.1:0-4048 GCF_056402895.1 Rhizobacter sp. P3_B12
GCGGAGATAGCTGCGCTCGCGCGGACGGTCCGGATCGTCCTGCGGGCCGGCGTCGGTGTCGCCTCCCTGGGCGCCTGGGTTCGATGCTGCGGCGGGCGCATCGGCCGCCGGCGCCACCCGGCTGCTCATCAGGCGCTCGGCCAGCGTGACCAGGGCGGGCTCGCCGATGTGCGTGCAAAGCGCCCAGATCTCCACCGCGTAGTCGGTGTCGGACAGCAGGCGATCGGCCTCGATGGAGATCTGGTGCCGCAGCAGGGCCAGCCGCAGCCGCATCGCGACCACGCCCGGGGACATGGCGGAACTCACTACTCGATCCGCTCGCCGTGCTGGGACACATCCAGCCCGACGGCTTCCTCGCTGCGCGTGACCCGGACGCCGGCGAACCAGTGGAGCCCCTTCATCAGCAACCAGCTGACCACGAAGCTGTAGCCGAGAACCGCCATGACGCCGATCGCTTCCGCCTGCGGCTGGCCGGCGCCGCCCGCGAGCTTCGCGTCGATGAAGAAGGGCGTCAGCAGCGAACCGGCGATGCCGACGACACCGTGGATCGCGAACACGTCCAGCGAGTCGTCGATGTCGAGCAGGGGCTTGATCCAGCCCAGCGATGCGAACGCGACGAGGCCGCCGACCGCACCGAACAGGTAGGCCGCGTTCACGCTGACGAATCCGGCGGCGGGCGTGATGGCCACCAGGCCGGCGACGGCGCCGGTGGACATGCCGATCAGGCTGGGCTGGCCCTTCAGGACCCACTCGCACAGCACGAAAACGACCGCGGCCAGCGCCGCTGCGATCTGCGTGTTGACCATCGCCAGCGCGGCTTCGCCATTGGCCGCAAAGGCTGAACCGCCATTGAAGCCGAACCAGCCGATCCACAGCAAGGCCGCGCCGATCAGCATGTAGGCGAGGTTCGAGGGAACCATCGGCTCGCGGCCATAGCCTTGCCGCGGCCCGGCCACGAGGGCGCAGGCCAGGCCCGCCGCACCGGCGCTGATGTGCACGACCATGCCGCCGGCGAAGTCGCGAACGCCCATGTCGTACAGCCAGCCACTGGGGTGCCACACCCAGTGCGCCACCGGCGCATAGACGGCCAGCGACCACAGGCCGCAGAACACCGCAGCGATGCTGAATTTCACCCGCTCGGCGAACGAGCCGACGATCAGCGCCGCGGTGATGATCGCAAAGGCAGCCTCGAACAACGCGAACGCCGGCGCAGGGATCTGCGGCGCCATCGCGTGGACGGGGACCCGGTCGCCCTGCGGCATGAACTCGAGGCTGAAGCCGTTGCCGAAGAAGCCCGACCACGGCGACCCCGAACCGAAAGCGATCGTGTAGCCCGCCACGAACCACAGCACGCTGGTGACCGCGGCCACGATGAACACCTGCGTCATCGTGCCCAGGATGTTCTTCTTGCGGACCAGCCCGCCGTAGAAGAAGGCCAGGCCTGGCAGCGTCATCATCAGGACGAGTGCCGTGCTGGCCAGCATCCACGCGGTGTCGCCGGCCGAGATCGCACTCGCCGCCGCGGTCTGCGGTGCCGCGCTGACGGCGGAGGAGCCCAGCAAGGCCACGGCGCCGGCGGCGATCAGGCGATGCGGGCGTGGGCGGTGGGCGTCGGTCCGGACGACCTGGAGGGGTTGCGTTTCAGGGGACATGGCTGCGAATGCGTGGTGATCGGGCGATCTGCCATTGCATCAGCCGTCGCGCCTGCGGTCATGATCGAATCCTGATGGCGGCGCGATCTCGTTCGGCGCCGTCAACAAGGTCACACATGGAACCGGAGGAATAGGAAAACCCCGGGGGTAGGAACCCCTGGCGAGGCCCCGCGCACACGCCGCATTCGACTATGCTCGCCCGAAGCCCGGGCCTCCGCCGCGTCCGGCGGGCCGAGCGAGTTCAGCGATGACCTTCAAAGCACCTGCGTCGGCATCTGCGTCGGAAACGCCGCCCCGGCGGCGCGGCTGGCTCGCTTCCGTCTCGCGGATTCCGGGCGGCGGCATCGCGATCGCGCTGCTGATCCGGGTGCTGCTGTTCAGCACCGTGGTCACGCTGGTGCTGACCATCCTGCAGCTCACGCTCAGCTACCGCAGCGAGCGGGCGCGGCTGGAAAGCCGCTTCGGCGAGATCGACCAGGCCAGCTCGCGCAGCCTCAGCGAAAGCCTGTGGGCGCTCGACTCCAAGCAGCTCGAGGAGCAGCTCGAAGGCATCGTGCGCCTGCCGTCCATCCGGGCCGCCGAGGTGCGCGAGACGGCGTCGTCGGCCCATGCGCTGACCGTCCTGCGCGGCGAGCGGCAGGCCAGCCGCTCGGTGGTGAAGGAGTTTCCACTCGCGTGCTGCGGCGACCGCCCTCAGGTCATCGGCGTGCTGCAGATCGAGGCCACGCTGACCGACATCTACCGCGACCTGATGGCGCAGGCCGTCGTCATCCTGCTCAGCAATGCGGCCAAGACCTTCCTGGTCGCGCTCTTCATCCTGTTCGTCGTGCACCGGCTCGCGACCCGCCACCTGCTGGACATCGCGGCGTCGATCGGCAGCGTCACGCCGCAGGCGCAGGCGCCGCCGCTGCAGCTGCGCCGCCAGCACGCCCGCGACGATGAGCTCGACCAGCTGGTCGATGCGTTGAACGCGATGCGCGAGCGGCTGGACCAGCACGCCGCGGAGCTTGGCAACGCCAATGCCCGCATGGCGATCCTCCTCGACAACATCCCGGACCTGGCGTGGGTGAAGGACGCCGGCGGGCACTACGTCGCCGTCAACCGCGCCCTCGCCACGACGCTCGGGTTCGAGCACCCCAGCCAGATGATCGGCAAGACCGACCTCGAGATCCACCCGCCGGAACTCAGCCGTGCGTACCGGCTCGACGATGCCGAGGTGATGGCGACGAACACCAGCAAGCGCATCGAGGAGCAGCATGTCTGGCCCGACGGCAGCAGGGCCACGGTGGAGACCATCAAGACGGCACTGCTCGACCGCGACGGCCGCGTCACCGGCACGGTGGGCATCGCCCGCGACATCACCGCGCGCCAGCAGGCCGAGGCCGACCGCGTGGCGCGCCGCGCCGCCGAGGCCGCCAACCAGGCCAAGAGCGATTTCCTGGCCAACATGAGCCACGAGATCCGCACGCCGATGAACGCGATCCTCGGCATGTCGTACCTGGCCCTGCAGAGCGGGCTCAACCCGCAGCAGCACAACCACGTGCAGCGGATCCAGGGGGCGGCCGAATCGCTGCTCGGGATCATCAACGACATCCTCGACTTCTCGAAGATCGAGGCCGGCAAGCTCGAGATCGAATCGATCGAGTTCAACCTTGGCGACGTGATGGAAGGCCTGGGCCACCTGGTCGGCATGAACGCCGAGGACAAGGGGCTGGAGCTGCTGTTCGCGCTGCCGCCGCAGTTGCCCCGCGCGTTGGTCGGCGACCCATCGCGCCTGCGCCAGGTGCTGCTGAACCTGGGCTACAACGCCGTCAAGTTCACCGAGCACGGCGAGGTGGTCATCGCCATCTCGGTCGCCGGGCGGCAGGCGACGGCGATCGACCTGCGCTTCGAAGTGCGCGACACCGGCATCGGCATGACGCCCGACGAGCAGCAACGCCTGTTCCAGCCGTTCACGCAGGCCGACTCGTCGACCAGCCGGCGCTACGGCGGCACCGGGCTGGGCCTGTCGATCAGCCGGCGCCTCGTGCAGCTGATGGGCGGCGAGATCGGCGTCGACAGCACGCCTGGGCAGGGCAGCCGTTTCCACTTCACGCTGCGCTTCGCGCTGCAGCCCGAGCCGGCCGATGCGCCGGTGCCGCTCGACGCCGGGCTGCGCGGCCGGCGCACGCTGGTGGTCGACGACAACGCGTGTGCGCGCGAGCTGCTGGCGGGCATGTGCAGCTCGTTCGGTCTCGACATCGACAGCGCCGCCGGCGGCCACGCCGCCTTGCGGATGGCGCAGCAGGCGGACGCGAACGGCAAGCCCTACGACCTGGTGCTGCTCGACTGGAAGATGCCCGGGCTCGACGGTGTCGAATGCGCCCGCCTGCTGGGCCTGGAGGACGGCCGGCGCC
>NZ_JBFUGN010000561.1:0-4046 GCF_056402895.1 Rhizobacter sp. P3_B12
CCACCTGGGACGCACTCGCCGCCGCCGCGAAGAAGATCCAGGACGGCGAACGCGCCGCCGGCAACCCGAAGATGTGGGGCTTCGTCTGGCAAGGCCGCGCCTACGAAGGCCTGAGCTGCAACGCCACCGAATGGCTCGCGAGCTTCGGCGGCGGCGCCATCGTCGAGCCGAACGGCAAGGTCTCGGTCAACAACGCCAACGCGATCAAGGCGCTGCAGACCGCCGCCAGCTGGGTCGGCACCATCACGCCGAAGGCGGTGCTGAACTACGCCGAGGAAGATAGCCGCGGCGTGTTCCAGTCGGGCAATGCGGTGTTCCTGCGCAACTGGCCCTACGTCTGGGCGCTCGCGCACAAGCCCGACAGCCAGATCGCCGGCAAGGTCGGCGTGATGCCGTTGCCCGCCGGCGGAGCCGGTKGTCGCAGCGCCGCGACGCTCGGCGGCTGGCAGCTCTCGGTGTCGAAGTACTCGAAGAATGCCGCCGTGGCCGCCGACCTCGTGAACTACCTCGTCAGCGCCGCGGTGCAGAAGGACCGCGCGATCAAGGCCTCGTACAACCCGACGCTGCCGGCCCTCTACAAGGACGCCGAGGTGATGAAGGCCAACCCCTTCATGGCCGAACTCGGCAGCACCTTCGCCGCCGCGGTGAGCCGCCCGTCGACGGTGACGGCCGCGCAGTACAACCAGGTCAGCAACCTGTTCTGGAACGCGGCGCACGACGTGCTCTCCGGCAAGACCAAGGCGCCGCAGGCGGTGGCCGACCTCGACAGGCAACTCAACAAGCTCGCCCCCGCCGACAAATGGAACTGAGCGGCACCGGCCTGCAGCGCGCGCGGCGCGTGCAGGCCTGGTGGCTGGTGCTGCCGACGCTCGCGGTGCTGGCGGCGGTGGCGGGCTGGCCGCTCGCGCGCACGCTGTTCTTCAGCCTGACGGACGCCAAGCTGTCGGCGCTCGGCACGCAGCGCTTCGTCGGGCTCGACAACTACCTCGGCCAGCGCTTCGGCGACGGCGGCGTGCTGTTCGATCCCGAATGGTGGGCCTCGGTCGGCAACACGCTGCGGTTCACCGTGAGCTCGGTGCTGCTCGAGACGTTGCTGGGCCTGGGCACCGCGCTGCTGCTGAACCACCCGTCGCGGCTGCGCACGCTGCTGCGCGCCGCGATGCTGGTGCCGTGGGCGATCCCGACCGTGGTGTCCGCGAAGATGTGGACCTGGATGCTGCACGACCAGTTCGGCGTCATCAACACCGCGCTGGTGGCCGCCGGCCTCATCGACGAGCCGCTCGCCTGGACGGCCGACCCGTCGCTCTCGTTCATCACGATCGTGATGGTCGACGTCTGGAAGACCACGCCCTTCATGGCGCTGCTGACGCTGGCCGCGCTGCAGATGGTGCCGCGCGACTGCCACGAGGCGGCGCAGATCGACGGTGCGTCGCCGTGGACGATCTTCTCGCACATCACGCTGCCGCTGATCCTGCCGGCGATGCTGGTGGCGATGGTGTTCCGCGGGCTCGACGCGCTGCGCGTGTTCGACGTGATCTACGTGATGACCTCCAACAGCCGCGCGACACGCAGCATGTCGGTCTACGTGCGCGAGCAGTTGATCGATTTCCAGAAGATCGGCCCGGGCTCGGCCGCAGCGACGCTGCTGTTCGTGACCATCGCGGTCGTCACGATCGCGTGGCTGCTGGCGACGCGCTCGCGGATGCGGGAGCTGGGCTGATGCGCTCGCGGCAACCGCCCCTCGCCACCGCGCTGCGCCGCGGCGCCTCGCTGGGGGTGATCTTCGTCTCGCTGTTCCCGCTCGCCTATGCGATCGCCACCTCGTTCAAGCAGGGCAGCGACCTGTTCGGCGCGCAGTTCTGGCCGAGCCGCGCCGTGATCGGCAACTACGTGGCGCTGTTCCGCGACCAGCCGTTCGGCACCAACCTGCTGAACTCGACGCTGGTGGCCGGCGTCGTCGTCGCGCTGTCGCTGGGGCTCGCGCTGCTGTCGGCCTGGGCGCTCGGGCGGGTGCGCTTTCGGGGGCGGCAGGCGCTGATGCTGACCATCCTCGGCGTCTCGATGTTCCCGCACGTCGCGGTGCTGGCGGGGCTGTTCGAGCTGGTCAGCGCGCTGGGCCTGTACGACAGCCTGGCGGCGCTGATGCTGTCGGACCTGCTGTTCACGCTGCCCTTCACCGTGTGGGTGCTGACCACCTTCATGCGCGACCTGCCGAAGGAAGTGGAAGAGGCCGCGCTGATGGACGGTGCCGGCGTGTTCACGATGATCTTCCGCGTCTTCCTGCCGATGCTGTGGCCGGCGCTGGTGGCGACCGGGCTGCTGGCCTTCATCGGCGCGTGGAACGAGTTCCTGTTCGCGCTGAGCTTCACGCTGTCGTCGACCGAGCGCACGGTGCCGGTGGCGATCGCGCTGATCTCGGGCGCCAGCAGCTACGAGCTGCCCTGGGGCAACCTGATGGCGGCGTCGGTCATCGTCACGCTGCCGCTGATCGCACTGGTGCTGGCGTTCCAGCGCTACATCGTGTCCGGCCTCATCGCCGGCGCCGTCAAGGGATGAACAACACCATGAACCAGATCACGCTGAAGCAAGACAACGACTGGTGGCGCCATGCCGTCATCTACGAGGTCTACCCGCGCAGCTTCCAGGACAGCAATGGCGACGGCATCGGCGACCTCGACGGCATCACCGCGCGGCTGCCCTACCTGAAGGGGCTGGGCGTCGACGCGGTGTGGATCGCGCCGTTCTTCCGCAGCCCGATGCGCGACTTCGGCTACGACGTGTCGGACTACCTCGATGTCGATCCGATGTTCGGCACGATGCGCTCGTTCGAGACGCTGGTGGAATGCGCGCATTCGCTGGGGCTGCGCGTGATGATCGACCTGGTGCTCAGCCACAGCTCCGACCAGCACCCGTGGTTTGCCGCGAGCCGTGCCGACCGCAGCAACCTGCAGGCCGACTGGTACGTGTGGGCCGACGCGCAGCCCGACGGCACGCCGCCGAACAACTGGCTGAGCATCTTCGGCGGCTCGGCCTGGCAGTGGGACACGCGGCGCGAGCAGTACTACCTGCACAATTTCCTGGCCAGCCAGCCGGACCTGAACTTCCACACGCCGGCCGTGCAGGACGCGCTGCTCGAGGTGGCGCGCTTCTGGCTGGTGCGCGGTGTCGACGGCTTCCGGCTCGACACCGTCAACTTCTACACGCACGACCGCCAGCTGCGCAGCAACCCGCCGCAGCCTGCCGGGCAGTTCGCCGGCGCGGCACACCGCAGCAACCCGTATGCGTGGCAGCGCCACCTGTACGACAAGACGCAGCCGGAGAACCTCGTCTTCATCGAGCGCCTGCGCGCGCTGTGCGACGGCTTCCCCGGTTCGGTGCTGCTCGGCGAGATCGGCRACGACCAGCAGTACAGGACGCTGGCCGAGTACACCGAGGGCGACAAGCGCCTGCAGATGGCCTACGTGTTCCGGCTGCTGGAGCGCGACTGCTCGGCGCGCCACCTGGCCGGCGTGCTCGAGGAGTACCTGCGCGACGCGAGCCGCTCGCGGGTGTGCTGGTCGGTCGGCAACCACGACGTGGAGCGCGTCGCGTCGCGCTGGTCGGCGTGGGGTGCGACGGCGCGGCAGCGTGCCGAGCTGGCCGCAGCGCTGCTGCTGTCGCTGCCCGGCGGCAAGTGCATCTACCAGGGCGAGGAACTCGGGCTGACCGAGGTCGACGTGCCGTTCGAGCAGCTGCGCGACCCGTTCGGCATCACGATGTGGCCGCAGAAGATGGGCCGCGACGGCTGCCGCACGCCGATGCCGTGGACGCGCGCACCGGGTGCCGGCTTCACGACCGGCACGCCGTGGCTGCCGATCGCCGACGAGCACCTGCCGCTGGCGGTGCGCGAGCAGGTGGGCGATGCGGGCTCGCTGCATGCGTTCTACGTGGACTGGCTGGGCTGGCACCGCCGCGAACGCCTGCTGCGCGATGGCACGCTGCAGCTGCTGGCGCCGACCGACCAGGTGCTGGCCTTCGAGCGCGTGGCCGGCGGGGAGTCGCTGATC
>NZ_JBFUGN010000562.1:0-4043 GCF_056402895.1 Rhizobacter sp. P3_B12
AGCTCGACGGCAACGACTGCTTCGTGCTGCAGCACATGCGCGGCGTGACCGCCGATGCGCTGGTGCCGGGGCTCGACCGCGTGACGCGCACCGCGCAGCGCTTCCTGCTGGCGCTGCACGAGGTGACCTGCGTGAAGCGCGTGATGGACGAGGAGGCCTGGGAGACCAGCCTGCAGCCGATCTTCGATTCGGCGGTGCTGCGCAACCCGCACGCCGAGCCGGCGCTGCGGCGGCTCGGGCGGCACATGCGCGAGCACGTACTCGGCCATGTGTGGCTGGACGTCTGCAGCCACGGCGACTTCAAGATCGAGAACGTGATGTACGACCCGCAGACCTGCGAGATCACCGGCGTGATCGACTGGGAACATGCGATGCTGTGCGGCCTGCCCTACATCGACATGGCCTACCTGTTGACGTACAACCGCATGCTGGGCGGCGAGAGCTGGCTGCAGGCCGCGCGCGCGCTGCTGACCGGCCGCGTGAGCCCGAACGAGCTGGCCGTCGAGGCCGACTACTGGCGGGCGACGCGGCTGCCGGAGCGGCTGGTGCCGGTGCTGCGGGCGCTGGTCGTCGTGCACCACATCGGCTGCCGCTGGCACGGCCAGTGGTCCACGCAGGCCAGTGCCGAGCTGAACGCGTTGATCGAGAGCTGCATCGAGCTGCTGGTGCGCTCGCCGGCGCCGGCGGCACTGGCCAGCGTGCTGCCGCCCGCGCCGGCGCAGCGTGCGGCGGTGCGGCCGCTGGGTTGAAGAATTCGAGAATGGCTTCGTGATGAAACTGATCGTCCTGCTGAGCATCGCTGCGGTGCTCTATCACTACGCGGTGTACCCGGCGCTGGTGCTGCTGATCGCGCGCTGGCGCGGGCGCGGTGCTGCGGCCGAATATCCGACCGAGGACGGTACCCAATGGCCGCGCGTCACGCTGCTGATCGCCGCGTACAACGAGGAGCGCGTGATCGAGGGCAAGATCCTCAACTCGCTGGAGCTCGACTACCCGCACCCGATCGAGCTGATCGTCGTGTCCGACGGTTCGAGCGACAGCACGCCGCAGATCGTCTCGCGCTACGCCGATCGCGGCGCGGTCTCGATGCACCAGGCGCCGCGGCGCGGCAAGACGGCGGCGCTGAACCGCGGTGTCGCGGCCGCCACCGGCGAGATCGTGGTGTTCTCCGACGCCAACAACGATTTCAACCGCGATGCGCTGAAGGCGCTGGTGCGGCACTTCGCCGACCCGGCGGTGGGCGGTGTGTGCGGCGTCAAGCAGATCCGCGAGGCCGGCGACCGCGAGAGCAGCGTCGGCGACGGCCTGTACTGGCGCTATGAATCGGCGATCAAGCTGGCCGAGGGGCGGATCGGCTCGATCACCAATGCCGACGGCGAGATCTTCGCGATGCGCCGGGGGCTGTGGCGGCCGATCGCCGAGCACATCATCAATGATGACGCGCAGATCACCTTCGACATCGTCGACCAGCGCAAGCGCATCCTGTACGAGCCGGCGGCGCGCTCGACCGAGTACGCGTCGATCCGCATCGAGGACGACTTCTTCGTGAAGGTGCGCATGGTGGCGGGCGGCTTCCAGACCATCGCGCAGCAATGGCGCCGGCTGCTGCCGCCGCTGTCGTGGTTCGCGCTCGCGTACCTGTCGCACAAGGTGCTGCGCTACCTGGTGCCGCTGTTCCTGGTGGCGATCGCGATCGGCTCGCTGTGGCTGGCGGCGAACGGCGTCGTCGCGTACCAGGTGCTGGTGGCCTTGCAGCTGCTGTTCTACGGCACCGCGTGGGCCGGCTGGCGGCGCCTGCGCCGCGGGCCGCTGCCGACGGCGCTGTACGTGCCGTTCTATTTCTGCACGATGAACCTGGCTGCGCTGCTGGGCTTCGTGCGTTTCGTGACCGGCAGGCAGGGCACGAGCTGGCGAAAGGCACAACGATGATCGTCGCGATCCTCCTGCTCATCCTCGTTGCGGGCGGTGCCGGCGTGTTCTGGCGCCTGCTGCGTTCGCGCCACATGGATCTGTGGATCACGAGCTACCTGAAGCAGTGGCCGCGAAGGCTGCGCGGGCGCAGCGCGCCGCATACGCATGTGCACTTCTGCTTCGCCGATCACTACGAGCCGTTCTGGCACAAGCCCGATCTTGCGACGGCGCGCACGCGCGTCGACCGCTGGATGGACCGCTACCCGAAGATCGCGTCGGAGCACACCGACAGCAACGGCCGGCATCCGCAGCATTCGTTCTTCTACCCCGAGGAGGAGTACGACGAGGTGATCCTCGACCAGCTGGCCGACCTGTGCAAGCGCGGTTTCGGCGACGTGGAGGTGCACCTGCACCACGACAACGACACGGCCGAGAACCTGCGCAGGACGCTGACCGGGTTCACCAGCCTGCTGAACGAGCGGCATGGCCTGCTGCGCAGGGACCCGGTGACGGGCCAGGTGCTGTACGCCTTCATCCATGGCAACTGGGCGCTGGACAACTCGCGCCCGGACGGCCGCTGGTGCGGCGTGAACAACGAGCTCGACGTGCTGCACGAGACCGGTTGCCGCATGGACATGACGCTGCCGTCGGCACCGAGCGACACGCAGACGAGCAAGATCAACTCGATCTACTTCGCGCATGGCGAAGCGGGCTGCTGCAAATCGCACGACCATGGCCGCGACGCGCGCGTGGGCGAGTGGCTGCAGGGCAAGGAGTTGTTGATGGTGCAGGGCCCGCTGGCACTGAACTGGAGCGACCGCAAGGCCGGCATCATGCCGCGCATCGAATCGAGCGAGATCTCGGCCGATGCCTTGCCGACGGCGGCGCGCATCGCGCTGTGGGAGCAGGCGGCCATCGGCATCGAGGGCGCGGAGAACCACTTGTTCATCAAGGTGCACACGCACGGGGCCGAGGAACGCACCGCGGGGGCCTTGCTCGACGGCGGCATGCAGCGCATGTGGACCGAACTGGAAAAGCGCTTCCGCGACCGGCCGGGGTTCTCGCTGCACTACGTGACGGCCTGGGAGATGTACCAGCAGATCGAGCGGCTGTGTCGGAACGAAGCGGTGAAGTCGTCTTCGCTGCGGGAAGAGGTGGCAGCATGAGCCGATCAACCGTTCGCCCTGAGCAGGGACCGAGCTTGTCGAGGGCCCGTGTCGAAGGGTTGTTGCCGCAGCACGGCACAGGAGCCGGTGCAGCGTCAACCGGCCTTCGACAGGCTCAGTCCGACCCTTCGACAAGCTCAGGGCGAACGGATGCTGACGGCCAGCGGACCATGAAGGTCCTGCACGTCATCGAAACGCTGGACTTCGGCGGCGCCGAGAAGGTCGTCGTCGACCTCGTCGCCGCCACCAAGGGCCGTTGCCAGCCCGCCGTCTGCTGCGTGAAGCACAGCGGCGAACTGGCCCAGCGCCTGGGCGACGGCGTGCAGGTGTTCTCGCTCGGCAAGGGCGAAGGCAACGACCTGACCGTGCCGTGGCGCCTCGCACGCCTGGTGCGCGAGCAGGGCTTCGACGTGATGCATTCGCACCTGTGGGGCGTCTACCTCGAATCGGCGCTCGCCGCCCGGCTCGCCGGCGTGCCGCTCGTCCACACGGTGCACGGCAACTACCAGGACTACGGCCGCCGGTTCATCCCGCGCCTGAAGCTCGCGCTGCGCCATCGCCTGGAACGCTTCGCGGCGCGCTGGCACCAGCGCATCGTGACGGTCTCGCATTCGATCCAGAGCTACGTCGTCGAGAACATCGGCATCGATGCGCGCCGCGTCGAGACGGTGCACAACGGCATCGACGAACGCGTCTCGCTGCAGGGCGAGCGCCGCGGCACCACCTTCATCACCGTCGGGCGCATGGCGGCGGTGAAGAACCACGCGATGATGATTCGTGCGTTCGCGCGCGTCGCGGCTTCGCGGCCCGATGCACGGCTGCAGCTGGTCGGCGACGGCCCCGACCGCCCCGCCCTCGAGGCGCTGGCCGCCTCGCTCGGCGTGGCGTCTCGCGTCGAGTTCCTCGGCTTCCGCAACGACGTGGCCGAGCTGCTCGCGGCCGCCGACGTGTTCCTGATGTCGTCGC
>NZ_JBFUGN010000563.1:0-4039 GCF_056402895.1 Rhizobacter sp. P3_B12
GTGTCCATCAGCTTGCCGGCCTCGACGCCGGTGTCGTAGCGCGCCGCCTGCGGGCAGTAGCTGCAGTCTTCGGGGCAGCCGCCGGTCTTGATCGACAGCAGCGTCGACAGCTGCACCTCGGCCGGGTCGAAATGCTCGCGGTGCACGGTCTGCGCGCGGAACATCAGCTCGGTGAACGGCAGCTCGAACAGCGCCTCGATGTCGGCCACCTGCCAGCGGTCGGTCGGTGCAGCCGGCGGGGCGGCGCGGGTCACGAGGTGGACGGGGGCTTCGTGGATCGTCATGGGTGTTCTTTTCTAGGCGGGTTGATAGGCGAGCCGCACGTAGATCGGTGCAAACGCCTCGGCCTGCGTGATCTCGAGCAAGCGCTCGCGCGCCAGCTCCAGCATCGCGATGAAGGTCACCACCAGCACCTGAGGTCCGCGGGTCAGGTCGAACAGCTCCTCGAACATCGCGAAGCGGCGGCCCTGCAGGCCGCGCAGCACGATGCTCATGTGCTCGCGCACGCTCAGCTCCTCGCGGGTGATCGTGTGGTGCTGGTTCAGCCTGGCGCGCTTCAGGATGTCGGCCCAGGCGGCGCGCAGCTCGTCGATCTCGACATCCGGAAAGCGCGGCGTCAGCGATTGCTCGATGGTCACCTGCGCGCGCAGGAAATCGCGCCCCAGCACCGGCAGGCGGTCGAGCCCGGCCGCGGCCAGCTTCATCTGCTCGTACTCCAGCAGCCGGCGCACCAGCTCGGCGCGCGGGTCTTCGGGCTCCTCGCCCTCGGCCGCCTTCTTCGGCGGCAGCAGCATGCGCGACTTGATCTCGATCAGCATCGCCGCCATCAGCAGGTATTCGCTGGCGAGCTCGAGGTTGGTCTTGCGGATCTGCTCGACATACGCCAGGTACTGGCGCGTCACGCTGGCCAGCGGGATGTCGAGGATGTTGAAGTTCTGCTTGCGGATCAGGTAGAGCAGCAGGTCGAGCGGGCCTTCGAAGGCCTCGAGGAAGACCTCCAGCGCATCCGGCGGGATGTACAGGTCGGTCGGCATCGTGAACAGCGGCTCGCCGTACAGGCGTGCCACGGCCACGTGGTCGACCACGGTGGGCGCTGCCGCGTCGGTGGCGGCCTGCGCCAGGGCGTCTTCGCTCACGGGGTGCCCGCTCGGTGTCGCGTTCAGGGCCGGTTCAATGCCCGGTCTGGTAGACGTAGGGCTGCTGGGCGACCTGGGCGTCGCGGTACTCGCTCTGTGCATCGCGGTCGACCGGCTTGTCCCACAGCAGCTGGCGGCCCTCGAGCATCCGGCCCGCGAGCGTCGGGTCCTTGGCCTTCAACTCCTCGATGAACGAGGTGGTGTCGGACTTGTAGGCTTTCCAGAAGAGCGGCATGGTCGGGGCCAGGTGAAGCAGCGGAGGGCGGATTTTAGCCGGCCCGGGCGGCGGCCTCGGTTTCGGCCGCGGTTTCGGCTTCACCCCGGTCAGCGACGATTCGCCCCGCTCCCAGCTCGGCCTCGAAGCCGGAACGGCGGATCAGCGACAGCGGCTGCGCATCGACCCCGGCCAGGTACAGCGCCACCCCGCGCCGCGCGAGCGAGCGCTGACATTGCGCCAGCGCATCCAGCCCCGAGGTGTCCATCGACAGCATGCGCTGCAGGTCCAGCACCACCGCGCGGGTGCCGGGCAGCACGCGGGCCGGCAGCGCCTCCAGCGTGCCGACCGCGCCGAAGAACAGCGGCCCGCTCAGCGCGAACACCTGCACGCCCGGCGCCGCACCCTCGCAGGCCTCGATGCGGAACAGCGTGCTCATCCGGTAGATGAAGAACACGCAGGCGAGCACCAGCCCGAACTGCACCGCCACCATCAGGTCGAACACCACCGTCAGCCCGAAGGTGCCCAGCAGCACCGTGCGGTAGTGCAGGCTGAAGCGGCGCAGGCGCGCGAACTCGTGCCACTCGCCCATGTTCCACGCGACGAACAGCAGGATGCCGGCGAGCCCCGCCAGCGGCACGTGCACCGCCAGCGGCGCGGCCACCAGCACCACCGCGAGCAGCGTGGCCGCGTGCACGATGCCGGCCACCGGGCTGGTCGCGCCGGCACGCACGTTGGTCACGGTGCGGGCGATCGTGCCGGTGGCGGGGATGCCGCCGAACAGCGGGGCGACCATGTTGGCCAGGCCCTGGCCCATCAACTCCTGGTTCGGGTCGTGGCGCGGCGCCTCGCTGAGGTTGTCGGCGACGCGGGCGCACAGCAGCGATTCGACGGCGCCGAGCAGCGCGATCGTCAGCGTGGGAATCAGCAGCTGCTGCGCGCTCGCCCAGCTGAACGGCGGCAGTGCGAGCCGCGGCAGGCCCTGCGGGATGCCGCCGAAGCGCGAGCCGATGGTCTCGACCGGCAACTGCAGCAGCGCGGTCGCGAGCGTCGCCAGCACCAGCGCGACGATCGGCGACGGCACGGCCTTCCAGCGCTTCGGCCACAGCGCCACCAGCGCGAGGCAGCCGAGGCCCAGCGCCAGCGCCGCCGGGTTCACGCTGCCGGCATGCGAAGCGAGCGCACCCACCTGCGTGAAGAAATCCGCCGGCAGCTTCTCGATGTGCAGCCCGAACAGGTCCTTCAGCTGCGACACGCCGATCAGCACCGCGATGCCGTTCGTGAAGCCGATGATGATGGCCACCGGGATGTAGCGCACCAGCGCGCCGAGCCGCAGCGCGCCCATCGCGAACAGCAGCACACCGGCCAGCGCGGTCGAGATCAGCAGGTTGGTCAGCCCGTRGCGCTCGACGATGCCGTAGACGATGACGATGAACGCACCGGCCGGCCCGCCGATCTGCACGCTGGAGCCGCCCAGCGCCGAGATCAGGAAGCCGGCGACGATGGCGGTGAAGATGCCTTGCTCGGGCTTGACGCCCGACGCGATCGCGAAGGCCATCGCGAGCGGCAGCGCGACCACGCCGACGGTGACGCCGGCCGATGCGTCCTGCCAGAAGCGCCGGCGGTCGTAGCCACGCAGGCTGTCGAGCAGGCGGGGGCGGAACGGGTGCAGGCGCATGGAGCCCGAGTATCGGCCCGGCCCGCGCGGGCGTCCCTTGATCTGCATCAAACGGCGCCGGGCGGGCCGCTGCCTTCAGGCTTCCTGGCGGCGTGCGCTCTCGGCGAGCTTGAGGAACTCGTGCGGTTCGCCCACCATCCAGCGCGCCAGTTGGTCGAGCAGGTTCGAGTCGATGCGCGGCGCCGCGAAGGTGACCATCACGGTCTCCAGGTCGTCGAGGTTGCCGAGCTGGAAGCTGACCTTGCCCTGGTCGTGATCGGGCAGCAGGCGCACCATCATCGTGATGTCGGCGACGAAGCTGAAGCGCACTTCCTCGAGCCGGCCGTTGACCGGGTCGCGGACCCACTTCGAATCGGGCGCGATGCCGGCCTGGCGCAGGCGGGCTTCGAGCCGCTCGATCTCCGGCGGGAAGTCCTTGCTGATCGCGACCGCGCGGCCCGATTTCTGCAGCGCGTGGATGACCACATGGTCGAACACTTCCTGCCCGCGGTGCTGCTTGCGCCGCGCGTCGACCCGGAAATCGCAGCGCACGAGGCCGTCGACCGTCGTGCTCTTGTCGAACATGAAGCGCACCGGCGGGCGGGGCAGCAGCACGTTGAGCTGCGGCGCCAGGTCCATCCAGTAGCGCCAGGCGGTCTGGCAGGCCGTCTCGACCAGCGCGGCGTTGCGCGCGAGTGCGGCCGTGTCGACCGTCTGCTGTGTCTTCAGCGCGTCGGCCTGCCGCTTCAGGTCATCCAGAAAACCCATGTTGTCCTCCCTCGAAGGCGCGCAGGATAGCCGCCCGCCGGGCGGCTGTCTCTCACCCTGTTTGGGGAACCGCGCTCAGCGCACCCGCAACCCCGGCGTCGCGCCCGGCCACGGCTCCAGCACGTACAGCCCCGGGTTGGCCTTCTCGTCGGCATGCGACGCGGCCAGCACCATGCCCTCGCTGAGGCCGAACTTCATCTTGCGCGGCGCGAGGTTGGCCACCATCACGGTGAACTTGCCGACCAGGTCCTCGGGCTTGTAGGC
>NZ_JBFUGN010000564.1:0-4036 GCF_056402895.1 Rhizobacter sp. P3_B12
CCACAGCATCCTCAATGCCTTCGCGATGGCGTGCCACTGCATGGTGGTGCCGTTGCCGGCGTGCTCGGACAACGATGACGACGACACGTTCCGGAGCGTGACCCGCGTGGCCCGCGAGTTCGCTGAGCTGATCAGCGAGGTCAGTGAAGTCACGGCCGACGGCGCCGTCTCCGACAACGAGCTGCGCCGTGTCGATACCGAGGCCACCGAACTGGTGGCGGCCATCCAGGCGGTGCTGACCACCCTGAGGCTGCGCAACGAACGCAGCCGTCCCAAGACCTTCCGGGAGGTCTGCTGATGCGCGGCGGCCCGATTACCGTCCACGACGGCCGCGACACGTTGGAACGCGTAGGCGAAGACGACCTGATCAGCGTCAGTGAAGCCGCGTACCTGCAGGCGGCCCTGGTCCGCCACCGCCTGCGCGCCGAACAGGACGCCCAGGCGCTGAACTTGTCCCGCGCGCCGCTCGGCACCTGCGCCAACTGCGACTCACGCTGCGACCCCGCCGTCCGCTACTGCGATCCCGACTGCCAGAGAGACCACGCCCAGCGCGTGGGCCGCCTCCCTCACGCCTCCAACCTGCGGGCCTGACGCCCGCAACTCCACATGAACCGACAAAACGCATTGCGGCCCGAGCGGCTGCAAGGGAAGGGTGTTGCCCCATGAGTACCGCAGTGATGGCCCTGTGCTGGCCCATCCGCATGCCGCCGACCCAGAAGGCGGTGCTGATCAGCTTGGCCGACCAGGCCAACGACCAGGGCAGTTGCTGGCCCTCGATTGCCACGATCTGCGTGCGCACGTGCTTCGGCGAGCGCGCGGTGCGCAAGGCCGTGCGCTGGCTCGAGGAACAGGGGCTGCTGGCGGTCGGGCTCGGCCGCAAGCGCTCCAACGTCTACACGCTGGCGCTGCAGCGCATCCAGGCGATCTGCGAGGCGCAGGTGCAGGTCCGCGCGCAGGAGCGAGCTGAGGCGGCAGCAACGGCAGCAGCCGAGGACGCCTTCGCGCCCACCGCGGGCGCCTTCGAGGCACTGCTGCGGTCCGTGGGCGCGGTCCAYGGATCTGCTCAACCGAGCCTGCGCGACCCGGCACGAGGTGCCGCCCACCATCACTCGAACTTGGGTTCCCAGACCGGCACGACGTGCCGCCAAGCGGCACCAGATGCCGGTGAGCGGCACGAGATGCCGCATGCGGTGACCGGCACCACGTGCCGCATACCGGCACCAGATGCCGGTCAGACCGGCACCACGTGCCCCCTAACCGTCAATGAACCTTTGAATACAAGATACCCCCAACCCCCTTCTGGGGCTGAAGGGCGTCGCTCAAGGGTTCAGGCAAAGCCCCATGGCGATGCCGACGTTCGGGCCAGCGAWGRSMCGGCAGCGGATCGSRCCAGCCGCAARCGCAATGCGGTCTTGACGGAAGACGACRCSGAGGACTGCAGGCCGCTCGTGAGCCTTCRSGACTTCATYGCCGACTGCCGCGCCAARGGCGAGCMGGTGATCCCYGAGGACGACCCGGTCTTCACCTACTGCGAGCARGCCCGCATCGGGCAGGACATCCTGCARCTGCACTGGCACGAGTTCAAGGCSCGSCGCATGGASCAGGRCAAGCGGCAGCGCGACTGGCGCAAGACGTTCYTSCAGAGCGTGCAGGGCAACTGGTTCCGCCTGTGGCAGATCCCGCCRGGCGGCGATGAGGCCTACCTGACRACCCASGGCCGGCAGGCYGAAGCCGTGATGCTGGCGCRGCAAGGGGAGKSCGCATGAGCCGKCGTCCYGAAGCSKTCRAYSTGCCCCACAGCGCCCCGCACAGCGAGGARGCMGAGCACAGCGTGCTCGGGTCCCTGCTGTTCGACAACCAGGCCTTCGAGATCGTCGCCACGATCCTGAAGCCCGAGCACTTCTACCAGGCCGAGCACCGCGCGATCTACGGGACCATCAGCGAAATCCTCACCGCAGGCAAGCTCGCTGACCTGGTCACCGTCCACGACCGCGGCGGCTACAGCATGGTGTACCTGAACCAACTGCTGCAGTCGGTGACGAACAGCCGGGCCGCGGCGAGGCACGCCGAGCTGATCGTCGAGCGGTGGCGGGAACGCGAGGTGATGCGCCTCGGGTCAGCAGTGGCCGACGAGATCATGCGCGGTGCGCACGGTGCCGACGGCAAGCCGCAACCGGTCGACCAGGTCATCGACCAGATGATCACGAAGCTGATGGCGCTCAACGCCATCGCGGAGCGCAACGAGCCGCGCGACATCAGCGAGCTGGTCGTGAGCTACCTCGACGACCTGCAGCAGCGCTACGACGGCAAGGAAACCACCATCCAGACCGGATTGAAGGACCTGGACCACTGCACCGCGGGCGGCGGCCGGCCGGGCGAGCTGTGGGTCATCGGCGCCAGGCCGAGCATGGGGAAGACGGCCATATGCCTGACGCTCAGCCGCAACGTCGGCCGCAAGCACCAGGTGCTCATGCTGACGCAGGAAGACAGCCTGAACTCACTGACGGCGCGTCAGGTCGCTGCTGCAGGGCGCGTGAACCTCGCGGACCTGCGCAACCCGCGCAAGGCTCCCGAGAGCATGTGGGAGGGCGTCAGCGAGGGCATCGATGCACTCGGGAAGCTGCACATCGCGATGGACGACCAGGCAGCGCTCAGCATCATGGACGTACGCCGCAAGATCCAACAGGTCAAGCGCAGGCACAAGAAGCTCGACCTCGTGATCATCGACTACCTGCAGCTGATGGAGGGTGACGGTGACAACCGGAACCAGGAGCTGGGGAAGATCGCCAACGGCCTGAAGCGCGCGGCCAAGGAATTCGGCGTCTGGGTCATCTTGCTGTCGCAGCTGAACCGCGACTCCGAGAAGCGCTCCAGCGGCATGCCGCAGATGAGTGATCTGCGCGACAGCGGCGACATCGAGGGCGCGGCCGATCTGATCGGGCTACTGCACCGCGAGCACCGACGCGCTCCGACCGAGGCCAACAAGTTCCACGCAGAGCTGCTGGTCGTGAAGCACAAGAACGGTCCGACCGACACGCTGAACTTCACCTTCGACGGCGCCTTCCAGCGCTTCTCGGACTGGGAAGGACCTCCGCCCATGAAGGCGCTGAGCAAGCAGCGCGGCGGCGGGCTGAACTGAATCGCGACCAGACCCAGGGAGGAACCAGATGCTGAAGATGAACATCCGCTTCGATGCGGCGCAGATCGCGAAGGCGTTCGGCGAGCTGCAGCAGGAGCACCCGAACGTGATGGCGCAGGCCATCAACGACACCACGCGCGAGGTGCGCGATGCACAGGTGGCGGAGATTCGCGCGAGCTTCGACAACCCGACGGGCTTCACGCTGCGGGCGCTGCGCACGACCTTCGCCAGCCGCACCGAGCTGCAGGCGATGGTGTGGCTGAAGGACGGCACATCGCGGGCGCACTACCTGCTGCCGCAGATCGAGGGTGGCAACCGGCCGCTGAAGCGCTTCGAGGAGATCCTCGTGCAGGCCGGGCTGATGCGCAAGAACGAACGGGCGGTGCCGGGCGCGGCGGCCAAGCTCGATGCCTACGGCAACATGGGGCGAGGGCAGATCGTGCAGATCCTGAGTCAGCTGCAGGCCTTCAACCTCGCGGGCTCGGACGCCAACGACACGAACAGCAAGCGCTCGAAGGCGAAGCGCAGCAAGGTCGAGTACTTCGTTGCGCACGGCGGCGAGTCACGGCAAGGGCGTGGCTCGTGGAAGCACGGCGACAAGATGCAGCACCTGCGGCGCGGCGTGTGGGCACGGTACCGCTTCAGCGCGGGCAGCGCAGTGAAGCCCGTGCTGTTGTTCGTCAACGGCACGCGGTACGGCCGGCGCTTCGACTTCGTTGGCACGGCACAGCGCGTGATCGATGCGCGCTTCAAGTCGCACTACGAGCAGCGCATGCASAAGCAGCTCGCGAAGCTCGGGCTSGCRWCGGGAGGGCAGGGCGCATGACGTTCGCACYTCSGTCGGCCAAGGCCTCGACCCCACCCCCCACCCCCCTCATCGGGTCCTCCCGGGAGAGG
>NZ_JBFUGN010000565.1:0-4035 GCF_056402895.1 Rhizobacter sp. P3_B12
GGCTGGAGGCGATCATCGCGGCGCGCAGCCTGCCGTACGTGGTCTACAACCTGGGCTCGATCGTGCACCTGCAGACCTCGGGCGTGCTGCTGATGGACACCAGCAGCCTGTACAAGCTGTATCGCGCGAAGGACGAGGCCAAGGCCCGCAAGCACATGATGGAAGAGATGGGCGCGGCCTACACCGCGCACGGGCTGATCACGCTGGCCGGCAGCCGCCTCTACACCAGCCTGGCCGACACCGACGAGGTGATCGACGACGCCCTCAATCGCTTCGACGACGTGTTCAAGCTGGTATGACCACCGACGAGATCCTGCGCACCCAATGGCTGCAGCTGCGCGAACGCCTGCAGCGCAAGCAATTGCTGGGCGGTGCCGAGGCGAGCCTCTCGCTGCGCGTGCCGGGCGCGGCGGCGATGTGGTTCGGCGGCGCGACGCAGGCCACACCGCGGCGCCTGCCGCTGCATCAAGACAACGAAGGAGGGGAAGAGGGCGCCCATGCCGCGGTCTACCGCGCACGCCCTGACGTGGGGGCCATCGGATGGGGGGGCGGGTCGTTCGGCGTCGCGCTGGCCGATTTCGGCGGCACGATGCCGCAGCTGTTCGACGAACAGGCCCGTCACCTCGGCCCGATGGCCCCGCCTGCGTCGACCGCCACGCCGCCGCAGACCCTGGCACGCTCGCTGCAACAACACCGCGGCAACGTGCTGCTGGTGCAGCGCCGCCCGCTGTGCCTGGGCACCACCGCGACGCGCCTCGCGCTGAACGCCGAGCTGTTCGAGAAATGCGCGAAGGCGCATGTGCTCGCGGTGGCCACCGGCGGCCGCGTGCGCGCGCTGCCGTGGTGGGTGCGCTGGATTGCCAACGGCCGCCTGCGAAAGGATGCCTCGCGGGCCGAAGCGCGCTTCGCGCAGGGCCTGCTGCCCGAAGAGAGCAAGGGATACTGAAACACCGCCACGAGGAGACCTGCATGCCCGCGAACGACGCCCCGACGATGCCGTCACGCCAGATCGCCGCGGCGCTGGCCGTCGGCACCATCGCCGTGCTGATGATCGGCGTGCAGCCGATCCTGCTCGGCGAGCTGGTCGATGCGAAGCAGGTGAGCCTGGAGGGCGTCGGCATCGTCGCGATGGCCGAGATCATCATGCTGGGCCTCGGCGTCGCGCTCGGCGATGCGCTGTTGCCGGGCGCGCAGTTGCGGCGCATCACGCTGGCCGCCGCCGTGCTGGCCGCGTGCCTCGACCTGTTGACGATGCGCGCCTCGGGCGATGCCGCGATGACCGCCGTGCGTGCCGCCGCGRGCCTCGCCGAAGGCGTGCTCGTCTGGGGCACCACCGGCGTCATCGTGCGCAGCGCCAACCCGGCGCGCATCGGCGGCATCTTCTTCGTCGTGCAGACGATCGCGCAGGCGGCGCTCGGCGCGTTGCTCGCGCATGCGGTGATCCCGCGTGCCGGGTGGCAGGGCGGTTTCGCGGCGCTGGCCGTGCTGTCGCTGCTGCCGTGCGTGCTGGCCTTCCGGCAACCGGCGCGGCTCGCGCCGCTGGTGGCGCCGGCGGTCTCGGGCTTCCGCTGGTCGGTGGCCACGCTGCTGCCGCTGGCGGTGGCGTTTCTCCAGCTGGCCACGCTGGGCTCGTTCTGGGCCTACCTCGAGCCGCTGGGCAAGGCGGCGGGCTTCGATGCGAAGGCTGCGCAGACGCTGATCGCCGGCGTGCTGGTGATGCAGGTGATCGGCGGCAGCCTCGCCACGGTTGCGGTCGGTCGGCTGCCGGCGCGGCCGACGCTGGTCGCCTGCTCGGCGGTGCTGGCCGCGGTGATGCTGACGCTGCACGCGCTGCCGGCCGGGCGCTCGTTCGATTTCGCGCTCGGCTGCGCGGTGTTCGGCTTCGTGTGGATGTTCATGCTGCCGTTCCACATCGGCCTGGCCTTCGGCACCGACACCAGCGGCCGGCTGGCCGGGCTGGTGCCGGCCGCCCAGCTGCTGGGCAGCGCCTTCGGGCCGCTGATGGCGTCGTTCATCGTCGAGGGCGACGAGGCCGGCGCCGTGCCCTGGCTCAGCGCCGCGTTCGCGGTGGCGGCCGCGGCGCTGTTGCTGGCGCTGCTGGCGATCAGGGCAGCGGCACGACCGCGCCCTGCAGGTAGCGGTTCGCCTTGACGAGCCACCAGCGGTCGTCGGTCAGCGGCTGGTTGCCGAGGCCGATGTTGTCGGTCGAATCGCCGACACCGGCGCCGAACATCAGCGACACCACGCCGGCATTCTTCGCCTCCTGCAGGTGGCTGCCCCAGGTGATCTGCGCACCGTTCGACGTCACCTTCGGATCGCCGGCCGCGTTGGTCTTGTAGTAGCTTGCGGCGAACACGCTCGGCGTCGCGGTGAAGGTGTCGCCGAAGAAGTACGTCGGCGCGGTGTCCTCGTAGTGCTTGCTGGTGGCGTTGGTCAAGGTCGCGAACGGCGCGCCGGTGGCCGGGTTGGTGCCGACCGAGCCGTTCACGTGGCCGGCCGGCAGCTGCCACAGCACCACCGGCTTCTTCAGCGCGGCGTTCAGCGTCTGCACGTAGTACAGGTAGTTGTTCCAGTGGTCGGCGTTGAACTGCCACTTCGCGTTGCCGGCAGCGCCGCCGTCGTAGCCGTACTTGTCGAACGAGATGAAGCTCGCGCCGTAGCTCGTGATGCCGGCCGCGTTGTAGTAGTTCGCGACCCGCTGCGCGCTGGCGGCGATGAACGGCCGGCCGGCCGCCCAGCCCTTCTCGGCGCTGTCGGTGATGTGCATCAGCCCGTTGGTCGAGGCACCGCTCTGCGCATCGCTCCAGATGTTGATCTGCCAGCCGTACCACGCGTTGCGGCTGCGCTTCTGCACGAGGTAGTTGACCGCCTTGACGAGACCCTCGAGCGTGTTCGGGAACTGCGGGTCGGCCGAGGTGAGCACGCCGGCGGTGTACGCCTGGTCCACGCGCGCCATGATCTGCGACGGTTGCAGGCCGGAGTTCTGCATCATGTAGCCGATGAAGTCCGGCTCGATCACGTAGCCCACCGGGTCATCGCCGGCCTCGGTGTTGGCGATATCGATGGTCTTGACCCAGTCCTTGAAATACGCGCCCATGTAGGTCGCGTCCTGGATGTGGGCGAGGTCGGTCGGGTAGCTCTCGCCGCCGTCGGCGATGTTGTAGAACACGAAGACCGGGATCATCCCGAGCTTCTTCGACTCGCGGATGAAGTTGGTGGCGCGGAAGCACGGCACCGTCGTCCAGGTGCACCAGCTGGTGTTGCCGGGCACCGAGGCGCCGCCGTTCAGGTAGATGTAGCGCAGGTCGGCGCGGGTGTTCAGGTCGCCGCTGCCGAAGTTCTGCCAGTTGGCGAGCGCGCTCGCCCCGTCGTCCGAAACCGAGCCGATCGACACGTGCGCCGGCAGGCCCGGCAGGCTGCCGTCGGGCTTCTTCACGCGCACGCCGACCCAGCGGCCGTTGCCGTTGCCATCGACGATGCGGATGCCGGCGCGCCCGGCCCCGAGCGCATTGACGGTGAGCTTGCTGCCGCTGACCGAGGCGGTCGCGACCTTCGGGTTGTTGGAGGCCACCGTGAAGCTCGGGTAGGCGACGCCGGAGACGCTGAGGTCGAGCGTGACGGCGCCGGGGGCGAGCGTGCTCTGCAGCGACTGGCCGCCGACATCCCACTGCTTGATGCCGATCAGCGAGGCGTTGCCGACGGTGGTGGCCGAGGCATYGCTGAGCGTGGCGCCGGCGGCATTGATCAGCTTCAGCTGGTAGGTGTAGAGGCCGAGCTTCTTGCCGGTGATCTGGATCGTGGCCGTCTGGGCGGCGTTGCCGACATCGGCCAGCGTGCCGGACTGGACCTTGACGCCGTCCTCGTACAGCTCCCACGAGGTGCCGCTGATGCCCCACCACTTGTTCCAGACGATCGCGAAGCTGCCGGCATGGTCGTAGTTCTGGATCTGCAGCGTGGGCTTGGCGGGCGCGCCGACGGGGGCGGGTGCGGGCGCCGGTGCCGGTGCCGGTGCCGGTGCCGGTGCCGGTGCGGGCG
>NZ_JBFUGN010000566.1:0-4032 GCF_056402895.1 Rhizobacter sp. P3_B12
TGGGAGAAGAAGCGCCCCTCGTCGCCAAAGGTCTACGAGCGATAGTTTTAGTCCGCGCTTGACTTGCGCGAAGCCGGTTGCAGAGACAGTGCGCTTGTCGACGTACGTTGCCATCGCGGCCATGGCCGGCTGAGTCGACGTGTTAAGCGCGTCGGAACTGGCGAAAGCATATGCCGCTTGGATGAATGCCTCGTCTAAGTGGCTTGTGCCGCGATTGGAGTCGCCCATGAATTGAGAGAAAGCCTTCCTCTTGTGAGGTGGAGTTTTTGTGTCCTTCAGCTCCTGGGAAATTATTCCTTCGGCCCAAGATATTGACAAACAAATTTCCTTATTCAGGGCGCCGCCGTCTAGCAAGAGGATTGGGTGATCAGTGGTGTTAATCACATTCAGCCTCGCGGCAGTTGCACATTGAACCTTGGAAGTGCCTTCAACTCATCGGTGGTCATGCCGAGCAAGGCTTGGTCGGATGCAGCGAGCTTTGCCTCGAGTCGTCGCTGTTTGGTCCGGGCGTAGTGGGCGGTCGTCCGAATGCTTGCATGCCCCATCATCATTTGCACCTCGACGAGAGGAAGCCCGAACTCGCCGTTGTGAGGGTTGACCGGGAAGTCGTTGACCATGTACACGGCATACATGTGCCGCAGCGATTGCAGCACCCAATCCTTGCCCTCGCTGCCCACGGGAATGTTGGCCGCCCTGAGCGCCCGCTTGAAGCTCTTGGCCAGTGCCGCATGGGCTGCATCCACATAGGGCTGGCCACGTTTTCGCGATTCGACGCATTGGAATAGGTACACCGTCTCCCCGGGTTCGGAGCAGGGGACGAATTCCAGGCGCAGGTACTGCTGCAGCGCATAGAAGAGGTCTTGGCGTAGCTCGGGAATGAGGTAGGTGTAGGCCACCTCGCGTCCCTTGAACCGCAGGCGGTTCGGGTCGCTCGCGCCGAATCTGGCACGGCGTCCGCGCGGATCAAACACATACACTTTCTGAGCTTCTAGGTCGATGTCGTTGAGATGCAAATTGAGCGCTTCGCTCGCGCGTATGCCAGTAGCCGAAAGCAGCAACCAGAAGGCTTTGTCTCGCCACGAGTTGGCTGTCTCGACAAGGGCTCGCAGGTACTCTCTCGGAAAGTCGAGGGTTCGCCGCGAACTCGCTGATGGCAAACCCGGGGTGCGGAGACGCCCTGCACGTTGGATGCCCCTCGGGGCGTACTTGGCGACGTTGCCAAACATCGAATGCTGCTTCATCGCGGCGACTTCGTGCCGGCTTAACGTCACCGCGCCGTCGAGCGCTTTGATGAGGGCGGTATAGCCTTGCTTGTCGTCGACGCCAAGCAGTACGGCCTTCTCTCTGGCCTCCCGCGCAAGGCTCTCCGAAAGCCGCAGGAACCGATTGACTGCAGCGATGGTGTTGTCAAAGCTGTTTGACGCCAGCGGGGCCCAGTCGAGCCGCTCCGCTACGTCTGCCAGCCAGAGGTCGTTGTTGCTCTTGCGGATGCGCGATGCCGTGACCTCGGAGCCGTCGCGCAGCAAGATTGAATATGCTTCGACGACCGAATTTAGCCGGGCTGGCTGCACAACTTGGTCGAAAACCTGTGCTTCGTAGAGATAGTCGATAAATCGGGAAACGACTTCCGCGTACCGCTTCTGCGTTGAAAAGCGGAAGTTGGCATTACTTTCGCAGAAGGAGTTGAACGCGAACACGGGATCGCCCGCACGGGTCGACAGCGTCCACGTCTCTTGTCCGTTGTGGACGTTGGACTCCCGCAGGAAATTGTTCAGTCCGCGTCTTGCCATGTTGATTCTTTCTACAGGTTCGGTTGGACGATTAGATGCACAGATGAAGTTTTGCGGATGGGACGACGCCCATGCCGGCCAGCAACGGCGTCTGCCGCCCGTTGTCACAGGTGGAGAGGCGAAATTGCCGGCGCCACTTGCTTCCCAGCAAGCGATATATCACCGAAATTCATAAAAATCTATGAATTTCGATTAGGCTATGAATAGCGATATATTGTATGCAGTGGCAGTGCGCATTAGATGCACAACATAGGATGGGACGGCAGCGGTGCTCGCTTGTGTTGCTACTTTTCGTCGGCGACCGCTTCTTCATTGGCAAGTTCAGCAATGACAGGATCTGAATGGATAGCAGCGGAGGCTGGGGTGATTGAGGCTCCACGACGACTTGTAGCGATGCCCTAGGCGACAACTGCAGCCAGCCTCGTCGTGCTCCAATCGTCGGCTGCACAGCCGCAGCCCCTTCTACGCATCGAGCTGCAGCGCACCGGCATGACAGTGGAGGAGGTCAGGTGGGAAGCTGCAAAGTACGCACCAGGGATTGTCCGAGGGCCCGCTGAAAATCCTTCAGGCGCTCGCTTGCCGCGGAGTCGTCTCCCGCATTAAATGCCTCCATCGTGGCGAGTGGGGCGGCTAGCGCAGAGTTGTTCGCGACCAGCATCTCCTGGGCCGCGACACGAACGAGCAGATCTCGGCACAGCTGGCGGCCTTGCGGGGTCAATCCCTTGAACAGCACGACTGCGATGCCATTGGCTTCGATCCGGACGAAGCGGATGTGCTCGTCGTAGACATGGAACCGAGGATGGAAGGAGTCGCTGAACGCTTGCGGCAAGGGATGGCGCTTGACGGAGGGATCGAACCCGCCCCATTTGTTGTCCGTCTTCAGGGAGTTACAGTCCGTGCAGGCCACGGCAAGGTTCCAGAAATGCAGGGAGAATTGCTTGTAGTGACTCTTCGGCAAGATGTGGTCGATAGGCCTCGCATAGGCGGTGTTCACCAACCAGCGCCTGCAATAGCAGCAGCGATTTGACTGCTGCGCCACGAGGAACTCGCGCAGAGCTTTCGTCAGGTGTGCTCCTTCGATTCGGGACTTCCCGTGCTTCTCGTCGACCTTGGCCAGACGCGACCAGCCGTCTACCTTTCCCCGGCGTGCTTCCCGGGCAAGGGAGAAGACCAATTGAAGCGCCTTGGCACGACAGCGCTTCACATGGTGCGGGCGTTCCGAGTAGCGCTGGAATTCTTCGCGCAAGGACGCCCTAAGGCGCTGAATGTTTGTCATGCTCCTAAGCTGAGCAGCTCGACGATGGCCGCCCGCGCCTTGGCGATCAGGTCGAGGTCGTGCCGGCCGGATGTCGTGTCAGCCACCTTTAGGCTTTCGAGCTTCTTGCGAAGCACGTCCAGCTCGTGGAGTTGCGTATTGCCTGCCCCTTCTTCCGCTCCCGCTTGCTCGTCAAGGTCGCTGATCGCCCGCGCTACGATTTCGGCGCAGCGCTCGTGGATTTGCCGTGTGTTGTCGGTGTAGGTGTTGAAGCCTTCGAAGAGAGTCGCCTCGACGGACCGCAGTTCCCGCGGTTCGAGGGCACGCAGCCTGCCCCTGCTGACCGAGAAGCAGAGGTCGTGGCTGTCCTGCGCGGCGGCAATGACCACCGGTGAGTGCGTGGCGACCACGAACTTGCAGTCCATATGCCGCGCAATGATGGAGAGCACGGCCGGAATCTGGCGCTGCCAACCCACATGAAGGCTGATCTCTGGCTCGTCCACGAGGACCGTGGCGCCAGTCTGGACTGCGGCGAGCACTCTGATGATGAGCGTAAGCGCCTGTTGTTCACCAGAGCTCAGTTCGTCGAGGGCGACGATCGTGCCGACTGGCTGCCGGTTGCCGTCTGAGTCGACGGATGCGTGGTGGCGCATCAAACCCAGCTTGTGGCGCCCTTCCGGGAGGCCCTCGAAGAGGGCTCTGTTCTGTTCGGCATCGGTCGTCAGCGGATGAACGTCTCCCAGCACGTCCGGCGTGATGTCGCTTCTCGTACGCAGGCCGAGTGGCAAGAAGTACTGCTGATCGGAGAAGTCGAAACGGCCGATGGCCTGCTCGAAAGCTTGCAGCCGACGGGGCTCGGAGTGGATCTTCCGGACCTGGTCGCCGAGTCGTGCCATGGCGACTTTGACGCTGATGCCGGTTGCCGACGTGCGCGCTCCCAGATAGATGAAGTGGCCTCCCAGCGCTTCCCTGGGCGCGAAGGTGAAC
>NZ_JBFUGN010000567.1:0-4028 GCF_056402895.1 Rhizobacter sp. P3_B12
GGTCGAGGGGGAGGAGCTGGCCGTCGGCATTGGATTGGCCACGCCTCGGAACAAGGAGGCCGTGCGGGACTTCCTGGTCGCGGGCCTCGATACCAGCAAGGTGAGCGGCAGCTGATCTCAATCGTCGGCAATCTTGATCGACAGCTCGACGTCCCAGAGCAGCTTTCTCGACTCGACGCGGTAGTCGGTCAGGTAGGCCTCATACCTGCAGGCGTACGACTCCACACGGCCCGCGACCAGCGGGTCGAAAGCAATTCCGCGGTCCTTCGCCCATTTCATGAGGGCCTGGTTGCCTCGAAGCCCGTTGCCCCGGTAGACCAGGGTGGCGTACCTCCCCTTCGGAAGCGTGCCCGGCTTGATGCGCCCGTCGCCTGGCAGAACAGAGCTCGTCACCAGGCCGACTTCCACCTCCATGGTGCTCTTCATGTCGCAGTGGTAGTACCGCAGAAAGTAGGGCGCCTGCTCCGACAAGTCGTTGTCATGGGCCCACTTTCGCAGTTCCTTCAAGGCCTTCGTGACCAAGGCGAACATCCCCTCGAAAGGGGTCTCGAAGCGCAAACCCAGGTAGGGCCTCTCGGGCTTGTCGACGATTGATGCGGGACCGATGACGTTCTCTGCCTTCATGCCATCGCTCAGTTCACTGGTCGTACCAGGGGTCTCTCCGGCAAAAACGACGCGGCTACTTCGTGGCAGCCTGCGCCGGCGGCAGGCTTGGCGCCTGCGCAGACCAGCGCGCCATCGTCTGCATCGTGCGCTGGATCGGCTCGGGGCCGATGCTCTCCGAGCCGGCGAACGGCCGGTCCATCGCGGCGATGAAGAAGAACACCAGGCCGAACACCCCCGAGAGCAGGCCCACCGCGGTGATGTTGAACGCAGAGCGCGGCAGCACGTAGGTCGTCAACAGGGTCAGCATCGTCGCCAGCACGACCACGCTCCACAGCGTGCTGGGCACCTGCGCCTCGCTGGCCTGGGTGCGTTCCCGGCGGGCCCGGATCAGTTCGTTGGTGCGCGCCCAGATCTCGGGCATCAAGGCCGCTTCGCGCGGTCCCACCGGGTCGATGCGGCCGACCGTGCGAAACATGTCGTCGAGGAGGTCGCGCGCCTGCTCGGGCAGTTCGCCCCTGCGCATCGCGGCCCATTCCTGATCGACCACCACCGCGGCGTATTTCTGCAGCAGGTCGCGGGCCTGGCGCGATGGCACGGTGTCGTAGACCGCCAGGTCGCGCGCCAGCGCCGTCATCACGACGGCCTCGGTGCGCACCGCCTTCTCGGCCGAGCCGAACGATTCCCACACCGAGATCGCCGAGAACGCGAGCAGCAGCGAGTTGATGGTGGCGATCACGCCGAGCAGCGCGATTGCGACATTGCGTTCGCTCTCGGCGAAGGTGACGCGGCACACGCGCTGGAAGACGGCGTAGCCGCCCAGCCCGATCAGGATCCAGCCGCCGCTGATCAAGAGGCCGAAGAGCCAGTTCGGAAGGTCGTAGAGGGCCAGTGGCATGCCGCCACGATAGCCGCGCGCTCCCTGGTGGGCCATCAGCGGATTGCTGAATTGGCCCTTCGAATAACCCGCGGGTGGAGCGCAACAGGGCGGCCTATGCCACCTGCGAGCGCACCCACGAGACGATTTCCTGTGCGGGCAGGGCGCCGCTGCGGCGCGCCACCTCCTTGCCGCCGCGGAACAGCAGCAGCGTCGGGATGCTGCGGATGCCGTAGGCGGCCGCGCTGCGCTGCGCCGCCTCGGTGTCGAGCTTCGCGAAGCGCACGCCGGGCAGTTGCCGCTGCGCCGCCTCGAACTGCGGCGCCATCGAGCGGCATGGGCCGCACCATTCGGCCCAGCAGTCCACCAGCAGCGGCATCTCGTTGCCGGCCACGTGGCGCTCGAGGCTCGCGTCGTCGACCTCGATCGGGTGCGCCGGCAGCAGGCTCTTGCCGCACTGGCCGCACAGCGGGTCGTCGCCCAGCCGGGCATCGGGCACGCGGTTGCGGGTCAGGCAGGATGGGCAGACGAGTTGCATGCGGGCCTCCTTGCGATCGTCAGGCAGCGTAGTTTTCAGGGAAGAAATGGCGCTCGATCAGCTCGATCAGGATGTGCAGCACCTTGATGTGCAGCTCCTGCACGCGGTCGGCATAGCGGCCGCCCGGCGTGCAGACGTAGACATCGGCGAGCGCCTCGAACTCCGGGTTGCGCTTGCCGGTGAGGGCGATCACCGACAGGCCGTTCTCCTTCGCGGCGCGGGCGGCGCGCAGGATGTTCTTGCTGGTGCCGCTGGTGCTGATCGCCAGCAGGCAATCGCCCGGCCGGCCATGGGCCTCGATATAGCGCGAGAACACCTGCTCGTAGCCGAGGTCGTTGCCGACGCAGCTCATGTGGCTGGCGTCGCTGATCGCCGCGGCGCCAAGGGGCGGGCGGTCGTTCCGGTAGCGGCCGGTCAGCTCTTCGGCGAAGTGCATCGCATCGCACATCGAGCCGCCGTTGCCGCACGAGTAGACGCGGCCCTTGCGTTCGAAGACCTGGATCAGCAGCGCGGCCGCCTGCTCGACGCTCGCGAGCGCGGGGCCGTCGGACAGCAGCGCGTCGAGCGCGCGCTGGGCTTCGCGCAGGTTGGATTGGATGTGTTCGATCATGTCGGGTGTTCCATCGGTGCATCTGGGGACGGCCAGCCCGTCCGCAATGCCCCGAGGTTAACCCTTGGCCGCGCCCCATCCGCCGGCAGCCGGTGCGATGCGGCGCAGCCGGGGCGCGTGCGTGGCCAGCACGCAGACCGCCCAGCACACCCACGCGGTCCACAGCGAGTGGCTCAGGTAGTGCGCGCCGCGCATCACCTGCACCCAGGCGAAGACGCTGCCGCAGGCCAGCGTGATGGCCAGCCAGCGGCGCGCGGCCACCGGGGAGGCCCGGCGCAAGGCGAACCAGCCGGCGAGGAACGAGAACGCGGTCGACGCGTGGCCCGACGGAAAGCACTGGCCCGAGCCGCCGTCGCGCTTCCAGAACTGCCAATGAGGCACGTAGTCGAGCACGTCGCCGCCGAAGCGGGCGAGGTCCCACGGGCAGCTGGTGGCGCTGTTGCGCTTGAGCAGCGGAATCAGGATCACGCAGGCCAGCGTGGTCGTCACCCACCAGACGCGTTCCCGCTTCGTCAGGCCGCGGGCGAACGGCAGCGGGCGCCAGATGCCGGCCAGCAGCGCGCCGAACAGCAGCCAGGCCGGCCAGCGCGCGGCATCGTGCAGCAGCGTGCCGGTGAGCCAGCGGTCGCGCCACGCAAAGCCGTGGGCGTTGCCGAACCACGACGTGAGGGCCAGGTCGAGGCCGCTCAGGTCCCAGGCCAGCAGCACGGCCAGCGACAGCAGCACGACCATCAGGTCGGTGCGCATCGAGGCGGGCTGCCGGGCCGGCGAGGCAGGAAAGACGTGAGCGACCATGGGCCGCGATGCTCGCGACCCAGACTTAGGCCGGCCTTAGTTGGAACCTCCGGCGATCTGACCTTGTCAACTGCGTCACGCGGGATAAGCCATCCCCAAACCGTGTGATATGGTCGCGCCGCGCACTCTGCGGGGCTCAGCCCGTGGCGTGCTGCCTGGTCTCGGCGTACGAAGGAAAGTCGGTCAGACAAGAACCGGCACGGGAGGCGGCGCCTGTCGCAACTCATGGAAACTCCGATGTCGAAAACTCTGGCCCAATTGAAAAAAGAGATCGCAACCCTCACGCGCGAAGCCGAAAAGCTGCAGCGCAAGGAAGTCGAAGGCGTCGTCGTACGCATCAAGGAAGCGATCGAGGCCTATGGCCTGACCGCCACCGACCTGGGTCTCGGGGGCGCCAAGCGCGGCCCGAAGGCCGCCGCCAAGAAGGTCGCCGTGAAGCGCGGCCGCAAGAGGAAGACGGACGCCGAAGTCAAGTTCCGCGACGAGTCGGGCAATGTCTGGGGCGGCCGCGGCCCGCGCCCGAAGTGGCTGCGCGATGCCTTGATCGCCGGCAAGCAGCTCTCGGACTTCGCTGTGTGACGGCCCCTCGGTCGACGGGTACGTCG
>NZ_JBFUGN010000568.1:0-4024 GCF_056402895.1 Rhizobacter sp. P3_B12
CCGACGCCCTTGCCCGTGCAGCCCTCGTTTCCCCTCATGGCCCCTCGAACTCCCAAGAATCACGTGCCCGACCCTGTCGCCTCCGAAGAGGGCGACGACGACTTCGACGGCCCCAGCAAGACGCAGCTGAAGAAGGAGATGCACGAATTGCAGACGCTGGGCGAGGCCTTCGCGGCGCTGCCCGAGAGCCGCATCGTCGGCCTGCCGATCTCCGAGACGCTGATCGGCGCGGTGATGGAATACCGCCGCACCCGCTCGCACGAGGGGCGGCGGCGCCAGATGCAATACATCGGCAAGCTGATGCGGCGCGACGATGTCGGGCCGATCCGCGAGGCGGTCACCGCGATGCAGCTCGGCCAGGCCAAGGATTCGCTGGCGCTGCACGAAGCCGAACGCTGGCGCGCCGAGCTGATCGCGAGCGACGACGCGCTGACCACCTGGATGCAGAAGCACCCGGGCGGCGACGTGCAGCAATTGCGCAGCCTGATCCGCGCGGCGCGCAAGGATGCCGCGATGGCACCCGAGCAGCGCAGCGGGCGGGCCTACCGCGAGCTGTTCCAGTTCATCAAGGCGCTGACGCTGGCGGACGACCACGATGGCGAATGAGACCTCCGCCGCGCCGCTCGACACGGTGCGCATCGGCCTGGTGTCGATCAGCGACCGGGCCTCGAGCGGCGCCTATGAGGACAAGGGCCTGCCCGCGCTGCAGGCCTGGCTGGGCCGCGCGCTGCGCAACCCGGTCGAGTGGGAGACGCGGCTGGTCCCCGACGAGCAGGCGCGGATCAGCGCGGCCCTGGTGGAGCTGGTGGACGCCCGCGGGTGCCACCTGGTGCTGACCACCGGCGGCACCGGCCCGTCGCCGCGCGACGTGACGCCGGAAGCGACGCTGGCGGTGGCCGACCGCGAGATGCCCGGCTTCGGCGAGCAGATGCGCCAGATCAGCCTGCGCTTCGTGCCCACCGCGATCCTGTCGCGGCAGGTCGCGGTGCTGCGCGGCAAGGCGCTGATCATCAACCTGCCGGGCCAGCCGAAGTCGATCGCCGAGACGCTGGAGGGCCTGCCGAACGCACAGCCGCCGGCACCGGGGATCTTCGCGGCGGTGCCGTACTGCATCGACCTGATCGGCGGGCCGTACCTCGAGACGGACGAGAGCGTGTGCCGCTCGTTCCGCCCGAAGTCGGCGCAGCGGCCACCGGCTACTTGACCAGCCGGTTCATCCGCTCCGCGTCGAAGTGCTCGGCCTTCTGCGCATCGGCCGGCACGCAGTCGTCCTTCGCCGGTGACAGCTTCTCGATCGCCGCCCACAGCAGCGCGATCTGGTGCTCGTGGCCGGCGGCGTTGTCGATCAGGCCCTTCATCGCCTGCGACACCGGGTCGTCGCCCTGCGTGACGCCGTAGGCCGAGAAACCCTTCTTGTCGCCCGGTTCGGCCTGCGACGGATCGTCCTTCGCGAGGATGATGCGCGCCGGGTTGCCGACCGCGGTCGCACCGGCCGGCACCGGCTTCGTGACGACCGCGTTCGATCCGACACGCGCGCCCTCGCCGACCGTGAACCCGCCGAGCAAGCAGGCATTCGCGCCGATGATCACGCCGCGCCCGAGCGTCGGGTGCCGCTTGGCGCCCTTCACCAGCGAGGTGCCGCCGAGCGTCACGCCCTGGTAGATCGTGCATTCGTCGCCGATCTCGGCCATCTCGCCGATCACGACGCCCATGCCGTGGTCGATGAAGACGCGCCGGCCGATCGTCGCGCCGGGGTGGATCTCGATGCCGGAGAAGAAGCGCGCGACGTGCGAGATGAAGCGCGCCGGCCAGTGCCAGCCGTGCGTCCAGCAGGCGTGCGACCAGCGGTGCATCAGCAGCGCGTGCAGGCCCGGGTAACAGGTGAGGACCTCCCAGGTGCTGCGCGCGGCGGGGTCGCGCTCGAGGATGCAGGCGATGTCTTCTCGGAGGCGGTCGAACATGGGGGGTGGGGTGAGACCGGGGCAGGTCAGTTTATCTGGCAGCTTGAAAGTCCATGGCCGTCAGGGGCAAGCGGCGGCCTTCACGGGCGCCGCTGGATGGCGCGTGCGATGCCGCGCAGGATGTGCACCTCTTCCGCGCTGAGCGCCGCCCGGTTCAGCAGCTGGTTCAGCCGCGGCATCAGCTTCTTCGGTGCGGCCGGGTCGAGGAAGCCGATGTCGGCGAGCGCCTGCTGCCAGTGCGCGAGCAGGCCCTGCACCTGGGCGCCGTCGGCGAGCGTCGCATCCGGCACGCGCGGCACCACGTCGAAGCCGCCGAGCGCCTGGCGCCAGTCGTAGGCCAGCAGTTGCACCGCCTGCGCGAGGTTCAGCGAGCCGTACTCGGGATGGGTCGGGATGCTGATGCAGGCATGGCAGCGGTAGACGTCGTCGTTGGCCATGCCGAAGCGCTCGGAGCCGAACACGAAGGCGACGCGGTGCTCGCTGCCGGCCAGTTCGGCGAACAGCGGCCGCGGCGCGTGCGTCGCCGGGCCGAAATCGCGCGGCGTCATCGCGGTGGCGCAGGCGTAGCTGATGCCGTCGAGCGCCTCGGCGAGGCTGCCCACCACGCGGGCGCGCACCAGGATGTCGGCGGCGCCGCTGGCCATCGCGACGGTGTCCTCGTGCACCAGCGCATCGGCAAAGCGCGGCGCCACCAGCACCAGGTCGCTGAAGCCCATCGTCTTCATCGCGCGCGCGGTGGCGCCGATGTTGCCGTAGTGGCTGGTGTTGAGCAGGATGAAACGGGTGCTGTCGGTGGACATCGGTGGCTCGGGGATTTCCCCAGGGACGAACGGCTAAAATCCGCGATTATCCGCAGCACCCCGCGTGCTGACCGCTCTTTCTCACCTCCGTCTGCCTCTCACCCTTCAGGGCGCCTCATGTCGCAAGCACTGCATCCCATGCTCAACGTGGCCATCAAGGCCGCACGCGCCGCCGGCGCGATCATCAACCGGGCGTCGCTCGACCTCGACCTGCTGAAGGTGAACACCAAGTCGCCCAACGACTTCGTGACCGAGGTGGACCAGCTGGCCGAGCAGGCCATCATCGAGACGCTGCTGACGGCCTACCCCGGCCACGGCATCCTGGCCGAGGAATCCGGCCGCGCGCACGGCGCGAAGAACAGCGAATACGTCTGGATCATCGATCCGCTGGACGGCACCACCAACTTCATCCACGGCTTCCCGGTCTATGCGGTGTCGATCGCGCTCGCCTACCGCGACCAGATCCAGCAGGCCGTGGTGTACGACCCGACGCGCAACGACCTGTTCTATGCCTCGAAGGGCCGCGGCGCGTTCCTGAACGACAAGCGGCTGCGCGTGTCCAAGCGCACGCGCATGCAGGATTCGCTGATCGGCACCGGCTTCCCGTTCCGCAAGGGCGACAACTTCAAGCGCTACGTGAAGATGTTCGAGGAAGTGATGCAGAACTGCGCCGGCCTGCGCCGCCCGGGCGCCGCGGCGCTCGACCTGTGCTACGTGGCCGCCGGCTTCTACGACGGCTTCTTCGAGACCGGCCTGAACCCCTGGGACATCGCCGCCGGCTCGCTGATGATCACCGAGGCGGGCGGACTGATCGGCAACTTCACCGGCGAATCCGACTTCATGTACCAGCGCGAGGTGGTCGCCGGCAACCCGAAGATCTACGGGCAGATGGTCGGGATCCTGGCGCCGTACACGCGGGTGATCAAGGCGGATGACACCGCCGCGGCGGCGGTGGCGGTGGCGTTGGCGGCAGACGGAGTGCCCGAGCATGCGCTGACACCCGAATCGGCGCTGGCTGCGACGGCGAAGCCGGCCGAGCCGGAGAAGAAGAAGGCCGTGCGGATTCGCAAGGCCGATCTGAAGGGCTGATCGGCAGTCAATCCCAGCCGGTCCACTTGGCGGTGGACCGGCTCGACTCCACCGTCTTCTCCATGAACTTGACGCCCCGCGCCCCGTCTTCGAGCGTCGGGAAGTCCCCTTCCAGCGCCCCGAGCGAGCGCCCCTCCTCCTTCGCGAGGATCGCCTCGGCGACGCCCAGGTAGA
>NZ_JBFUGN010000569.1:0-4024 GCF_056402895.1 Rhizobacter sp. P3_B12
GCGTACAGCAGCAGCGTCGGCAGCGTCCACGCGGCGGCGCGGGCGCGCACCCATTCGCCGCCGTCGACGATGAAGCGCACCAGCCGCGGCGTCACGCGGTCGTGCACCAGCGGATCGGCGACGTAGGCCGCGACGACGGCCGGGTCGCGCGAGATCCACGCCGGCTTCAGCCCGTTGCCGACCGCGAGCGACGGTGCAATCGGGCCGAGCGCCGCGAGCAGCAGCTTCTGCACGCCGTTCATGCCGGGGTCGAGCGCCGGTGACGACATCACCAGGCCGTCGACCGGGCGCCACCACGGCGCCTTCGTGTCGGCGGCGAAGCGCGAGACGACCAGCCCGCCCATGCTGTGGCCGAGCAGCACCAGCGGGCCGCGGTGCGCGGTGCGGGCGGCATCGATCACGTGCGACAGGTCGTCCAGCAGGTCATGGTCGGTGGCGAGCCGGCCGCGGGCGCCCTCGCTGCGGCCGTGGCCGCGCTGGTCGTAGGCCAGCACATGCCAGCCCCAGCCGTTCAGGTGTGCGATCACATGCGCGTAGCGGCCCAGGTGCTCGCCGAGTCCGTGCACCAGCACGACGACGCCGTGGGCCGCGGTGCCGGCCGGGTGGTGCGAGAGGTGCAGGCGCAGGCCGTCGGTGGTGTGCAGGGTTGTGTCCATGGCCGGCGAGTTTAGGCATCGCATGCCGTGTCAGCCCCCGGGCTTGTCTCGATGCGCATCAGGCCGCTTGCGGCTGCGGATCCCTGTCGAGGCTCAGTTGGGCGGCCGCGACCGGATCGAGGTGCGTCGCCATCCAGCGCACGACGCTGGCCGCATGCGTCATCGGCCCGAGGTGCCCGGCGCCGGCCAGCTCGCAGTGCTGCGCATGCGGCAGCACCTGCGCCAGCAGCTCGACGATGCGCCGTGCCGGTGCACGCGTGTGCTGCCCGTGGATCAGCAGCATCGGCATCGTCAGCCGCGACAGCGCCTGCTCGCCCCAGGTCGCGGCGAACAGCGCGTCGAAGTGGCGCGGCACCACCGGCATGCGCGACGCGATGGCCTCGCGGCGCGCCGTGCCCAGGCCATCCCAGGCCGCATCGCCACCCCAGTAGCTCGTGAACGCGCGCGCCGCGGCCAACGCATCACCCCGATCGAGCAACCCGGCCACGCGCGATGCGATCTCGCGCACCTCGTCGAGCGCTGCATCCTGCGGTGCCAGGCGGCGGATGATGCCGACCGCGACCGGCTCGTACAGCGTCAGCGAGCGCACCCACTGCGTGTGGCGCAGCGCGATCTGCATCGCGACCGCGGCGCCGTACGAGTGGCCGACCAGGTGGATGCCGCGCCGCACCAGCCCCCAGGCCGGCTGCACGAGCTGGGTCACCGCGTTCGCGTCGACGTGCAGCGTGTTCAGCACGGCGGCCGGCCAGGCGGGGCTGCGGCCGTGGCCGTGCAGGTCGGGCGCGACGACCTGCCAGCGCCCGCTCAGCGCATCGGCCAGGCCGTTCCATTGCGCATGCGTGCCGGTCGACGAGTGCAGGCACAGCACGACCGGCCCGTCGCCTTGCGTGCGGGCGACCAGGCGGCCAGGGTGGGGTTGGGGCGCTTTCATGACTTCTCCAGCGGATCGGAGGCGTCAGGATGCGCGGGGCAGGTATCGGCGCCGTGTCGTGCGCCGGCCCCGATTGATTCATTCGTTGCGGACGCGCGCTACGCCTGCTCGGCCGCCGCCTTCAGGTTCGCGAGCCCGGCCTCGAAATCGCGCCCGATCAGCGTGTCCATGCTCATGAACAGGCCCATCAGCTTCGACACGTAGGGCGTCGGGCCGTGCATCGCCCAGTGCACGAGCGTCGCGTCGTCCTGCGGCTTCAGCGTGAATTCGGCGACGTTGTGGCCTTCGAAGGGCTTGATGAAATCGAGCTTGATCGCCAGCGCCGCGGCCGGCGTGCTCTGCATGATCTCCATGCGGCCCTGGCCGACCTTCGCATTGCCGCGCCATTCGTAGACGGCGCCGACGCCGCGCGGCGGGCCGCTGTGCGTGCGCACCATCGCCGGGTCGAGCTTCTCCCAGGGCGACCACTCGGGCCAGCGGTGGAAGTCGTCGAGCAGCGGGAAGATCCGGTCGGGCGGCGCCTTGATCGCGAGCGAGCGCTCGACGCGGAAGGTGTCGGGCCGGGTCGTCGCGAACAGCAGCACCGCGGCGATCAGCAGCAGCACGACGAGGGCGATGGTCATCCACATGGCAGATCCTCTGCAAACTCAGCGAGGCGGGAATTGTCGCGTCTCGCCGATCGCCAGCACGAAGAATTCTTCATCGGACAGCGCCTGCAGCCGGCGCTGCTCCAGCAGCGCCTGCGGCGGATCGTCGAGCGCTTCGTCGGACAGCTGGAAGGTGCCCCAGTGCACGCCCAGCGAGCGCTTGGCGCGCAGGTCGCGGTGGATGCGGATCGCCTCCTCGACGTCGACATGCTGCGGCGCCATGAACCAGCGCGGCTCGTAGGCGCCGATCGGCAGCAGCGCGATGTCGAAGCCGCCGCCGTTCGCCGCGGACTGGCGCTCGGCGAAGCGCGCCTGGATGTCGATGAAGTCGCGCGAATACGCGGTGTCGCCGGCGTAGAACAGGTGGCAGTCGGGCGCGAACACCGCGAAGCCGCCCCACAGCGTCTTCATCCGGTCGGCGAGGCCGCGGCCCGACCAGTGCTGGGCCGGCACCAGCGTCACCTCGACCGGGCCGGCCGGTGCCGGCACCGTGTGCGAGGTCCACCAGTTCAGCTCGACCGCGTTCGCGATGCCGCGCCCGGCGAGCCAGGCCTTCACGCCCAGCGGCACGACGAACAGCGGCGGGCCGCCCGGCTGGCGCTGCAGCGCATCGACCGAGGCGGCGTCGAGGTGGTCGTAGTGGTTGTGCGAGGCCAGCACGAGGTCGATGTGCGGCAGCTCGGCGAGCCCGACGCCGGGCGGCAGGTGGCGTTTCGGCCCGGCGAACGGCAGCGGCGACGCGCGCTCGGAGAACACCGGGTCGGTCAGCACATTCAGGCCGCCCAGTTGGGCCAGCACGGTGGCGTGGCCGATCCAGGTGACGGCGGGTCGCATCGCCGCACCGGCGCGCGCGTTGGCCTGCAGGAACGCGAGGTCCGGCGCCATGCTGGGGATCGGCCCGCGTGGCGGCCGCGGCACGCCGCTGCGGTGCGCTGCCCAGCGCCAGCGCAGCACGTCGGCCAGGCTTTTCGGTTCGAAGCCGGCGTAGTTGTTCTGGAACGCCATCGGCCGTCAGACGCCGTCGGCCACGAAGCCCACCACCGCATGCGAGTTGTCGCAGAACGGCTTGTTCTGCGACTGGCCGCAGCGGCACAGCCGGGTGCTGGTGAGGCGGTCGACGGTGCGGCCGGTGCCGGCGCACAGCTCCAGGTTGCCGCTGACCTCCAGCGGCCCGTTGCGCAGCGGCTCGACGCGCAGCGTGCCGTTGCGTGCCGCGAGCGGCTGCGATTCGCGCGTCGGCGGCTCGCCGCTCGCCTTGAAACCGGCGGCGTTGTGCGCGCCGTCGCAGAACGGCTTGTTGGCCGACTGGCCGCAGCGGCACAGCGTGGCGCGCAGCGAGGAGCCGCCGTTCGGCGGGGCCGCCAGCGCCATCTCGGCATGGAAGGCGAGCGGGCCGTTCTCGCGCAGCCGCACGGTGTTGACGAGCGGTGCCGCCTCGGCCGGGCCGCCATCCAGGCGCTCGTAGGTGACCGCGCCGGACGGGCAGGTGTGGGCGACGATCGCGATGCGCTCGGGCGTCGCCTGGTCGGGGTAGAGCCAGTCGCCGGGCGTGTTCGCGAGGAAGACCTCGGGCTCGCCGAGCACGCAGTGCCGCGCGTGGATGCAGCGCTGCGTGTCGAAGCGCAGCAGCACGTCACGGCCGCGGGCTTCGTCGGGCGGCTTCGGGGCCGGACGGGGGGCGGCCGGCGCAGGCGGTGCAGCGATGACGGGCGGCGGGGCTACCGCGGGTGCAGCGGGTGCAGCGGGTGCAGCGGGTGCAGCGGGTGCAGCGGGTGCCGCCGGGCCCGCGA
>NZ_JBFUGN010000570.1:0-4008 GCF_056402895.1 Rhizobacter sp. P3_B12
TTCCAGGTCAGCGCCTCGGGGCCGATGGGGTTCTCGCACAGCCAGGCTTGCATCGTGTCGTCTCCTTGAATGTGGCGCCGGATGATAGGCAGGCCGGTCGCGCGTGCACGTCGCGCAGGTGACGCGTTCCTGGATCCCTACAATCCCCCGATGCGCATTCTGATCGCCAACGACGACGGCTACCTCGCCCCCGGCCTCGCAGCCCTGGTGAAAGCCTGCGAAGGGCTCGGCGAGATCGACGTGGTGGCGCCGGAGCAGAACGCGAGCGGCACCTCGAATTCGCTGACGCTGCACCGGCCGCTGTCGGCCTTCACCGCCGCCAACGGCTTCCGCTACATCAACGGCACGCCGTCCGACTGCGTCCACGTCGCGCTGACCGGGCTGCTGCCGCGCCGGCCCGACCTGGTGCTGTCCGGCATCAACAACGGCGCCAACATGGGCGACGACACGCTCTATTCCGGCACGGTGGCGGCCGCGATGGAGGGCTTCCTGTTCGGCATCCCGGCGATCGCGTTCTCGCAGGTCGAGAAGGGCTGGGCGCAGGTCGATGCCGCCGCGCGGCTCGCGCGCTCGCTGGTCGAGCAGGTGCTCGCGAACCCGCCGGCGCCGGGCGCGTGGCTGCTCAACGTCAACATCCCGAACCGGCCCGATGCGGTCGAGCTGCCGCGCCGCATCACGCGGCTGGGGCGCCGCCATGCGAGCGAGCCGGTGGTCTGCCAGCAGAACCCGCGCGGCGAGCCGATCTACTGGATCGGGCCGGCCGGCGACGTGCGCGAGGCCGGCGAGGGCACCGATTTCCACGCCACCGCGAACGGCTGCGTGTCGATCACGCCGCTGCAGGTCGACCTGACCGATCACGCCCGGCTGCCCGCGTGGCGGCAGTGGTCGCAGGCGGTGGGTTCATGAGCGAAGCCCCGAAGCGACCGAAGTTTCCGTTGCAACTCGATCGGCTCGCGCCGCCGGCCAGGGGCCGCGAGGTGCTGCGGCCGCAGCGGCCGGTGCAGCAGGCGGCCGCCGCATCGGCCCAGCGCGTGGTGCCGACCGGCCTCGGCCTCGATTCGGCCGGCGTGCGCCAGCGCATGGTCGACCGGCTGCGCGGCGGCGGCGTGCGCGACGAGCTGGTGCTCGGCGCGATGGCCCGCGTGCCACGCCATGCCTTCGTCGACACGGCGCTGGTCAACCAGGCCTATGAAGACACCAGCCTGCCGATCGGCCTCGGGCAGACCATCTCCAAGCCCTCGGTGGTGGCGCGCATGATCGAGCTGCTGATGGCGAGCCCCGCCGCACGCACGCGGCGCACGCTGGGCCGCACGCTCGAGATCGGCACCGGTTGCGGCTACCAGGCGGCGGTGCTTGCGCAGCTGTCGCGGCAGGTGCTGTCGGTGGAGCGGCTCAAGCCGCTGCACGACAAGGCGCGCGAGCTGCTGGCGCCGATGCGCTTGACGGACATCAGGCTGGTGTATGGTGACGGGATGCGGGGCCACCCGCCGAACGCGCCGTACGACAGCATCATCTCGGCCGCCGGCGGCGACGACCTGCCGCAGGCCTGGCTCGATCAACTGGCCGTCGGCGGCCGTCTGGTGGCGCCGGTGCAACGGGCTGCAGGACAGGGCCAGGTGCTGGTGGTGGTCGACAGAACAGAGGGTGGCTACGAGCGCACGGTTCATGAGGCCGTGCTGTTCGTCCCCCTAAAATCAGGAACGGATTGATGACAGTGGCAGTGATGGCAAGCACCTCGACTCCCGCGGCCGCGCGCCGCCATTCGACCGGCCCCCGAGCGATCGCGATCGTGCTGGCGGCGCTTGCCCTCGCGGCCTGTTCGTCGACGAAGTACCACGCGCCGGTCGAGGATCGCGGTGGCACGCGGGCCCCGGTCACGACGGCCGGCGGCACACAGGTCGCGACGCCGGCACCGGTGGCCGGCACGCCGGAGGCCGTGAAGCCGCTGCCCGGCGCCGAGAACGCCGGCAAGCCGGGCTTCTATTCGGTGAAGCCGGGCGACACGATGATCCGCATCGGGCTCGAGACCGGCCAGAACTGGAAAGACCTGATCAAGTGGAACAACCTCGACAACCCGAACGTCATCGAGGTCGGCCAGGTGCTGCGCGTCGTGCCGCCGGGTGCGGACCCGAATGCGGTGGCCACGCGCGGCGTGACGGCGGCGAAGGTCGACGTGAAGCCGCTCGATGCGCCGCGGCCCGCGTCGGGGGCCTCGGCCACCACGGCGCCGGTCGCGATTGCCACCGCCCCGGTGGCGGTATCGCCCGCCCCGCGCGATGACGACGACATCAACTGGCAGTGGCCCGCCACCGGTGCAGTGGTGGCCGGCTTCGACGACGTGCGCAGCAAGGGCCTGTCGATCTCCGGCAAGGCCGGCGACCCGGTGCTGGCGGCCGCCGATGGGCGCGTCGTCTATGCCGGCTCCGGGCTGCGCGGCTACGGCAACCTCGTGATCCTGAAACACAACAACACCTTCCTGACGGCCTACGCGCACAACCAGGCGCTGCTGGTCAAGGAAGACCAGACCGTGCGCCGCGGCCAGAAGATCGCCGAGATGGGCGCCACCGATGCCGACCGGGTGGCGCTGCACTTCGAGATCCGCAAGCTCGGCAGGCCGATCGATCCCGCGAAGCTCCTGCCGCCACGCTGAGGCGCGGCCCACCCTCCACCAGCCCGGGCAACAGCATGGTCAAGAAGCGCAGCACACTGAACGGGCATGCGCTGGGCCATGACACCGGCACGAGACCGCCGCTGCCGGCGCTGAAGATGGACGCGGCGCAGGCCGAGCCGGCGGAATCCGCGGCCGAGGCCGATCCGCAGGGCGATCCGCACGAGCAGCCTGAACTGCCGTCGGACGACGTGCGTCCGGTGATCGAGATCGCGGCGGGCGAGGGCGAGGTCGGCAACACGCTGCAGACCTACCTGCGCGACATCCGCCGCACGCCGCTGCTGACGCCGCAGGAAGAATTCGACACCGCGACGCGGGCCCGCGCCGGCGATTTCAGCGCGCGCCAGTCGATGATCGAGCGCAACCTGCGGCTGGTCGTCAGCATCGCGAAGAACTACCTCGGGCGCGGCCTGCCGATGACCGACCTGATCGAGGAGGGCAACCTCGGGCTGATGCATGCGATCAGCAAGTTCGAGCCGGAGCGCGGCTTCCGCTTCTCGACCTATTCGTCGTGGTGGATCCGCCAGAGCATCGAGCGCGCGATCATGCACCAGGCCCGGCTGGTGCGGCTGCCGGTGCACGTGGTGCGCGAGCTGAACCACGTGCTGAAGGCGCGCCGCGCGCTCGAGGCCGACGGCACGCACGGCGACGGCACCGACAAGCCGGTGCGGGTCGAAGACATCGCGGCCCGTGTCGGCCGGCCGGTGCAGGAGGTGAGCGAGCTGCTGAAGTTCGCCGAACTGCCGGCCTCGCTCGATGCGCCGATCGACCGCGAGAACTCCGAATCGATGATCGACAGCGTGGCCGACGAAGGCGCGAGCGATCCGCTGTCGACCACGCTGAACCACGAGATCGACGTGCTGCTGCAGCACGGCCTGGACGAGCTGAACGAGCGCGAGCGCGAGGTGCTGTCGGGCCGCTACGGCCTGCGCGACCGCGAGCCCGAGACGCTGGAGGTGCTGGCCGAGCGGCTGGGCCTGACGCGCGAGCGCATCCGGCAGATCCAGCAGGAGGCGCTGGTCAAGCTCAAGCGCCGCATGGCGCGCAGCGGGATCGATCGCGACTCGATTTTCTAGGTGCCCCTGCGGTGCTGAGACAATCGGGGGATGACAGCAAGCGATGAATGGCTGACGGTCGAGTCCCTCGACCTCGAAGCGCAAGGCGTGGCGCACAACGCGGAAGGCAAGGTGGTGTTCATCGAGGGCGCATTGCCCGGTGAGCAGGTCCAGGTCAGCGTGGGGCGCCGCAAGAACAACTGGGAGCAGGCGACGATGACGGCGCTGCGCCGCGAGAGCTCGCAGCGCGTGACGCCGGCCTGCCGGCATTTCGGCACCTGTGGC
>NZ_JBFUGN010000571.1:0-4005 GCF_056402895.1 Rhizobacter sp. P3_B12
GTCGCGCACCGCTGCCAGCACCAGGAACTCGTCGCCACCGAAGCGGCCCACCGCATCCTCGGCCCGCACCGAGGACTGCAGCGCGCGCGCCACCGCCACCAGCAGCTCGTCACCCATCCGGTGCCCCAGCCGGTCGTTCACCGACTTGAAGCCATCGAGGTCGACGAAGAACAGCGCCACCGGCAGCTGCACCGCATCGAGCAGTGCCGCCTCGATGCGGTCCATCATCGTGCGCCGGCTCAGCACGTCGGTCAGCGCGTCGCGCTCGACGCTGCGCTTGAGCTGCTGCTGCGTGATCGTCAGCTCGTGCACGTCGACCGTCACGGTGTAGACGCCGATCACCTCGCCGCAGGCATCGAAGTCGGGCACGTAGCTGGTGCGCATCCAGCGCTGCCCCAGGCTGACCAGGTCGACCATGCGCGCGTACTGCACCGTGTGCCCGGCCAGCGCCTGCACGAAGTACGGCTCGTGCTCGGCCCAGCGCTTGGAGCCGCGCACATCGCCGATCGGCCGGCCGAGCAGCTGCTTCGGCTGCTGGCCGGTCGCCTCGACGTAGGCCTTGTTGACGAAGCGCAGCACGAAATCGCGGTCGACGTAGGTCAGCGGGAACGGGATGTTCTCGGTGAAGCGGTCGAGCCGCTGGCGTGCGGCGACCAGCGCCTCGCGCTCCAGCACGTCCTGGTGGATGTCGATCGCGATCGTGAAGATGCCGTCGACGCGGCCGGCCGGGTCGAGGTGCGGCAGCACCTGGATGCGGGCCCAGCGGCCGGCATGGCAGCCATGCTTCAGCCGCCGCTCATAGTTGACGGTGCGGCCTTGCGCGGCCTGCGCGAACGCCACGCTCGCGCGCTCCCAGGCCTCGTCGCCGTACAGCTCGGCCAGCGTGTGGCCCAGCAGCTCTTCGCGGCCGCGCTGCGCCCAGTTCAGGTAGGGGTCGTTGCAGAACACCAGCCGGTGCTGCAGGTCCCAGCGTCCGATCGGCAGGTCGATCGCATCGATCAGCCGCTCGATGTGCGCGAGCTGCTCGAGGACGGGCAGGTCTTTGGCGTCCATGGCCTTCTGGTGTCGACAGGTGCTAGAACGGGATCCTGCCCACCCAGATGTCCTTGTACATGACCCAGTCGCCCATGAAGCTGTACAGCGGCCGCTTGAACGAGGCCGGCCGGTTCTTCTCGAACACGAAGTGCCCGACCCACGCGAAGCCGTAGCCGCACAGCAGCGCATACACGAAGTAGAGCGGCTGGCCGCGCACGAGACCGGTCACGAGGCACAGCAGCGCCAGGCTCGAGCCGATGAAGTGCAGGCGGCGGCAGGTGCGGTTCGCATGCTCGCCGAGGTAGTACGGGTAGAACGCTGCAAAGGTTTTCAGCGACTTGATGGACGTGGCATCGGGAGGAACGGTACTGCTGTTCATGGGGCTTCCTCCGAAATGAAGGCCTGGATCGCATTCAACACGGCGTCGGGCGCCTCTCCCATCAGGGAATGCCCGGCCGGCAACTGCAGAACCTTCGCATGCAACGCCTGGGCCAGCGCGGCGCTCGCCTTCGGCGGCGTCATCTGGTCGTGCGCGCCGACGATCATCAGGCTGGCGCAACGCACGCGGGCAGCCGCTTCGAGCCCGCCGGCGTAGCGGTTGCACACCTGGAAATCCTGGTGAAACAGGTTGCCGTGCCCCGCGGCGGCGTAGCCGGCCTGCAGGCGGCGCATCAGCGCCCGGTTCGCACCGTGCAGCGAGAAACCCGGCGCCGGCGCCGAAGGCTTGGCGGCGTGGCCGGCGTGCGAGAACGCGTTGACCCTGTCGATCGCCTTCAGCGGCTCGTCCAGCGAGGTCGACAGCAGCGTGTCGGACACCTTCATCGGGTACGCCGGGCCGAGCAGCACCAGCCGGCTCGCGCGCTCGCCGAGCCGGGCGGCGGCTTCGAGCGCGATCAGCGAGCCCATGCTGTGGCCGACCAGGGCGGCACGCTCGATGCCGGCCGCGTCCAGCAGCGCGAGCAGCCAGTCGGCGCAGGCCTCGACGCTCGCCAGTGCCGGCCCGTCGCTGCGGCCGTGGCCGGGCAGGTCGGGCACCAGCACCGCACGGCCGTGGTGCGCGAGCGAGCGGCTCTGCAGCCCCCACACGCTGTGGTCGTGCATCGCACCGTGGATGAACACGACGGCCGGCAGCGACACGTCGAGCACCTTGCCGCCGGTGTAGACGAAGGCCGCACGGCCCTGCACCTCGAACTTCATGCGCCACCCGCCTTCTGCGCGGCCCGCAATGCGCGCGACAGGTCGTCGATCAGGTCGTCGGCATCCTCCAGGCCGATCGACAGCCGGATCGTGCCCTGCGTGATGCCGGCCTGCGCGAGCGCGGCATCGTCCATGCGGAAATGCGTGGTCGTCGCCGGATGGATCACCAGCGAGCGGCAGTCGCCGACGTTGGCCAGGTGCGAGAACACCTTCAGCGCCTCGATGAAGGCACGGCCCTGCGCGCGCTGGCCCTTCAGGTCGAAGCTGAACACCGAGCCGCTGCCGCGCGGCAGCAGGCGTTTCGCGAGTTCGTGATCGGGGTGGGTCGGCAGGTCGGGGTGGCCGACGCGCGCGACCATCGGTTGCGCGGCCAGGAAGGCGACCACCTTGCGCGCGTTCGCGATGTGCCGTTCCATCCGCAGCGACAGCGTCTCGACGCCCTGCAGGATCAGCCACGCGGTGTGCGGGCTCATGCAGGCGCCGAAGTCGCGCAGCCCCTCGCGCCGTGCGCGCAACAGGAAGGCGCCGACGGTGCTCTCCTCGCTGAACACCATGCCGTGGAAGCCGTCGTAGGGGCGCGTCAGCTCGGGGAATCGACCGGAGGCGTCCCAATCGAACTGCCCGCTGTCGACCAGCACGCCGCCGATCACGGTGCCGTGGCCGCTCAGGAACTTGGTGGCCGAGTGGTAGACGAGGTCGGCGCCGTGGTCGAACGGGCGCATCAGCCACGGCGAGGTCAGCGTCGAGTCGACCAGCAGCGGTAGCCCGTGCGCGTGCGCGATCGCGCTGACGGTGGGGATGTCGAGCACGTCCAGCCCGGGGTTGCCGACGGTCTCGCCGAACAGCAGCCGCGTCGTCGGGCGGATCGCGGCGCGCCAGCCATCGATGTCGCCGGGGCGCACGAAGGTGGTTTCAATGCCGAAGCGCGCCAGCGTGTAGTGCAGCAGGTTGTGCGAGCCGCCGTACAGCGCGCTGCTCGCGACGATGTGCGAGCCCGCACCGGCCAGCGTGCAGATCGCCAGGTGCAGGGCAGCCTGCCCGCTGGCGGTCGCGATCGCGCCGGTGCCGCCTTCGAGCGCCGCGACGCGTTCCTCGAGCACCGCGGTGGTCGGATTCGAGATGCGGCTGTAGACGTGTCCCGAGCGCTCCATGTTGAACAGCGCCGCGGCATGGTCGCTGCTCTCGAACACGAAGCTGGTGCTCAGGTGGATCGGCACCGCGCGGGCGCCGGTGGAGGGGTCGGGGCCGGCGCCTGCGTGCAGCGCGAGCGTGTCGAAGCCGGGGTCGGATGGGCCGGGCATGGGATCTCCTGTCGTTCTTCGCGGCCGCCGGAGGCACCTCGTGGGTGCAGCCGGGGATGTTGTTGTGAAGAATTGTGGGCTATATTGGCCCGACACACCCCCAAGGAGAGGACCCATGAAAGTCGCAGACATCCTGCGTGTCAAGGGCGGCACGCTTTTCACTGTTTCGCCCGACCAGCCGCTGGCGCATGCCGTGCGCACGATGGCCGAGCGCGACATCGGGTCGCTGGTGGTGATGGAGCACGGCGACCTCGCCGGCATGCTCACCTTCCGCGAGGTGATCCTGGCCGTGGTCGGCAACGGCGGCACGGTCGGCACGACCATCGTGCGCACCGTGATGGACGATCACCCGCTCACCTGCACGCCCGAGACCGAGATCGACGAGGTGCGCCGCATGATGCTCGAGCGCCACGCCCGCTACATGCCGGTGATGACGCAGCGCACGCTGATGGGCGTGATCTCGTTCTACGAC
>NZ_JBFUGN010000572.1:0-3996 GCF_056402895.1 Rhizobacter sp. P3_B12
GTCCCAGACCACGCTCGCGATCAGCGAGTTCATCGCATGCTCGGTCTTCTCGAGGTCGCCGCGGCGCACGTACACCTGCAGCAGGTGGTCCTTGCCCGAGCGGGTGCGCACGTTCTGCTCGCGCGCCACCAGGTCGGCCGCGACCAGCGCGAACAGGTAGCTCGGCTTCGGGAACGGGTCGTGCCACTTCGCGAAGTGCCGGCCGTTGTCGAGCTCGCCCTGTTGCACCAGGTTGCCGTTCGACAGCAGCACCGGGTAGGCCTTCTTGCTGGCCTTCAGCGTCACGGTGTAGACCGCCATCACGTCCGGGCGGTCGAGGAAGTAGGCGATGCGGCGGAAGCCTTCGGCTTCGCACTGCGTGAAGAAGCCGCCGCCCGAGGTGTACAGGCCCGACAGCTGCGTGTTCTTCTCGGGCGCGCAGGTGTTGCGGATCTCGAGCGTGAACTCGCCGGCCGGCACGTCCGACAGGCTGTCGATCACCAGCATGCCGTCTTCATGGCGGAACGACACCGATTCGCCGTTGACCAGCACGCGCGTCAGCGTCAGGTCTTCGCCGTGCAGGCGCAGCGGCTGCGGCGGCAGCGCGGTGTTGCGCTCCATCGTCATGCGGTTGATGACCAGCGTCTTCGCCGGGTCGAGGTCGAACGTCAGGTCGACGGTGCGGATCCAGAACGCCGGGGCGGTGTAGTCCTCGCGGCGGATCAGCGGTGCAGTGCCTTCACGCATGGTGTTCTTCTTTCGTCAGGGCTGATGGATCGGAAGGGTGAGTCGGACATCGAGCAGGTCGGGCACGACGGCGACGACGTTGTCGAAGCCGGCGAAGGCGGCGGCCGCCATCGTCGTGGTCAGCGCGACGGCCTTCATGCCGGCGCGCCGCGCGGCCTCGACGCCGAGCGGCGCATCCTCGAAGACCAGGCACTCGGCCGGGCTCACGCCGAGGCGCTTCGCGGCCTCGAGGAAGATGTCCGGGTGCGGCTTGCCGCGCAGGCCATCGGCCGGGCTCACGGTGGTCTGCACCTTGTCGCCGATGCCGAAGCGCCCATAGGCGAGCGCGATGTTCTGCGGCGTCGACGCGGTGCACACCGCGAGCTTCAGGCCGAGGCCGGCCGCGCGGTCGAGCAGCTCGTGCGTGCCGGCGRTCAGCCCGAGCCGGGTGGCGGCGATGTCGCGGTAGATCGCCTCCTTCTCGGCGCCGAACGCAGCGTAGTCGTCGGCGCTGCGGCCGGGCAGCAGGTCGGTGAAGATCTCGACGTTGCTGCGCCCGGCCGTCTCCAGGAAGAAGCGCTCGGCGTCGATCGTCAGCTCGCGCCGGCGGTGCCACTCGACCCAGGCGTCGTGGTGGTGCGGCATGCTGTCGATCAGCGTGCCGTCCAGGTCGAAGAGCAGGGCCTTCAGCTGCGTCATCAGATGCCCTGTTTCAGGCTGGCGGTGATGAACTGGTCGAGGTCGCCGTCCAGCACCTTCTGGGTGTTGGAGATCTCCACGTTGGTGCGCAGGTCCTTGATGCGGCTCTGGTCGAGCACGTAGCTGCGGATCTGGTGGCCCCAGCCGACGTCGGTCTTGGTGTCTTCCAGCTTCTGCTGCTCTTCCATGCGCTTGCGCATCTCATGGTCGTACAGGCGCGAGCGCAGCCGCTTCCAGGCCACGTCGCGGTTGCTGTGCTGGCTGCGGCCGTCCTGGCACTGCACGACGATGCCGGTCGGGATGTGCGTGAGGCGCACCGCCGAATCGGTCTTGTTGATGTGCTGGCCGCCGGCGCCGCTCGCGCGGAAGGTGTCGGTGCGCACGTCGGACGGGTTGATGTCGATCTCGATCGTGTCGTCGACCTCGGGGTAGACGAACACGCTGGCGAAGCTGGTGTGGCGGCCGCCGGCGGAATCGAACGGGCTCTTGCGCACCAGGCGGTGCACGCCGGTCTCGGTGCGCAGCAGGCCGAACGCGTAGTCGCCCTCGACCTTGATGGTGGCGCTCTTGATGCCGGCGATTTCGCCGTCGGACTGGTCCTCGACCGTCGCCTTGAAATCCTTGCGCTCGGCGTACTTCAGGTACTGGCGCAGCAGCATGCCGGCCCAGTCGCAGGCCTCGGTGCCGCCGGCGCCGGCCTGGATGTCGAGGAAGCAGTTGAGCGGGTCGGCCGGGTTGTTGAACATGCGGCGGAACTCGAGCCCGTCGACGATCTCGGCCAGCTTGGCGGTCTCGGCCTCGATGGCCTGCAGGCCGTCGGTGTCGCCCTCGGCCTTCGACATCTCGTACAGCTCGGAGTTGTCGGCCAGGTTGCCGGTGAGGTGGTCGATGGTCTCGACGACCTGCTCGAGCGAGCGCTTCTCGYGGCCCAGCTCCTGTGCGCGCTTCGGTTCGTCCCAGACCTTGGGGTTCTCGAGCGCGGCGTTGACCTCGTTCAGTCGCAGTGCTTTGCGATCGTAGTCAAAGATACCCCCGGAGGCCGACCGTGCGCTGGGTCAGGTCGGCCAGGGTGTTGCCGATGGCATTGATGTGTTCGACGTCCATGGTGCAGTTCCCGTGTGTGTTTTGTGAATCGCGGGATTTTCGCACGCACCGCATGCCCGCACGGGCAGGGCGGCCGGTCAGGCCTGGAGGAAACGCGCCAGATGGGCGGCGAGCGCCTCGGGCTGGTCGTGGTGCAGCATGTGCCCGGCCGGCGACAGCACCTGGCGCTCGACCCGCGGCACCTGCGCCAGGCGGGCGTCGAAGTCGCTGCGCGGGTAGCGGTCGCCCCACCATTTCGAGACATCGGTGCGGTCGCCCTCGACCCACAGCAGCGGTGCGGCGATGCGCTGCCAGCAGGCCAGCACCTCGTCCTTCTGGTACAGCGCCGGGTTGGCGCGCTTGTGGGCCGGGTCGCCGAGGATGTGCCAGCGGCCGTCCTCGGCCTGGCGCGACCAGTGGCCGGCCAGCCAGGCCGCGCGGTCCTCGCGCAGCAGCGGGTTGGTCTTGCGCAGCCGCTCGGCGACCGCCTGCAGGCTGTCGTAGGGGCGCAGTTCCACCGGCTGCTTCAGTTCGTCCAACCACTGCAGGTAGCGCTTGGGTGCCTGCGCCGGCCGCGTGGCCGGCAGGCCGAAGCCTTCCAGGTTGACGAGCCGGCGGATGCGCTCGGGCCGCACGCCGGCATAGACCATCGCGACGTTGCCGCCCATGCTGTGGCCGAGCAGGTCGATCGGCTCGCCGGGGGCGGCCACGGAATCGGCCAGAGAGTCGAGCAGCGCATCGAGATCGCCGAGGTAGTCGGGGAACCARTAGCAGTCGGCACCGCCCGGCGCGCTCAGGCCGAAGCCGCGCCAGTCCGGTGCGACCACGTGGCGCCCCTCGCCCTCGATCGCCGCCAGCGCATCGACGGCGAACTGGAACGATGCGCCGACGTCCATCCAGCCGTGCAGCATCACGAGCGTCGGCCGCTCGGCGGTGGCCAGGGCCGCGTCGCCCCATTCGTGCAGGTGGTAGCGCAGGCCGCGCAGGTCGACGAAGCGGCTGCGGCCGGGGCGCCGCGGGAGATACGGTGTGGACGACATGACGCCCGATGTTAGGAGTTCGCGCGCCGGCCGGCTGTCCGGCCAGGGACAGCGCCTTCAGGAGAATTCAGCCGCGCTTCAGGACGGCGAGCCGGTGCACCGCCGACCATGCGGACCATGAAATCGACGCGCCCGACCTCTTTCCTGCACACGCCCCAGCTGCGCTTCGCCGCGGCCGTTCTCGGGGTCGCGGCGCTGTTCGCGGGTTTTCATGCACTCGCCACGCCGGCGCCACTCGTGATTTCCTGCGCACTTCCGACCGCTGCCGGCATGGCGCGCACCGTGCAGTCATCCGGCACGGGGTCATCGCGCCCTATGCTCGGGGGCGAGGCCATGTCCGCCGTGAAGGAAAAACTGGACTGACCTGTGCTGTTCTGCAGTAGCGACGTGAGGGAGCCCGAGGGAGTCGTGATGCCGGCGCCGTGCCACCCGCGGCGGCCGGCGAGGGGCCTGCACGTCGGTGTCACGG
>NZ_JBFUGN010000573.1:0-3994 GCF_056402895.1 Rhizobacter sp. P3_B12
GTGGCGCACCTGGTGTGCAACTTCGCGTCGCCGGTCGAGGTCGACGGCAAGCGCCGCCCGGCGCTGCTGACGCACGACGACGTGACGACGCTGTTCCACGAGTTCGGGCACGGCCTGCACCACATGCTGACGCAGGTGAACGATGTCGGCGTGGCCGGCATCTCCGGCGTCGAGTGGGACGCGGTCGAACTGCCGAGCCAGTTCATGGAGAACTTCTGCTGGGAGTGGGACGTGCTGAAGCGGCTGACCGCCCACGTCGACACCGGCGAGCCGCTCCCGCGCGCGCTGTTCGACAAGATGCTGGCCGCGAAGAACTTCCAGAGTGGGCTGCAGACGCTGCGCCAGATCGAGTTCTCGCTGTTCGACATGCGCCTGCATGCCGAGCCGGGCTCGCAGGCCGACATCCAGGGCCTGCTCGACGAGGTGCGCGCCGAGGTCGCGGTGCTGGTGCCGCCGCGCTTCAACCGCTTCCAGCACGGCTTCTCACACATCTTTTCCGGCGGTTACGCGGCCGGCTACTACAGCTACAAGTGGGCCGAAGTGCTGAGCGCCGACGCCTGGAGCGCCTTCGAAGAGGCCGGCGCGCTCGACATCGCCACCGGGCGGCRCTACCGCCAGGCCATCCTCGAGGCCGGCGGCAGCCGCCCGGCGATGGAGAGCTTCAAGGCGTTCCGGGGCCGCGAGCCGAAGATCGATGCCTTATTGCGACATCAAGGCATGGCCTGATGAAGTAAATTCGGGCGCAAACACATCTACATCTGCGTTGTTGGAGCCTCCCCATGACCCGATCCACTTCCCGCATATTCGCCCGCAACTTCGCTCGCACCTTCAGCCAGGCGACCCCGGTGCTGCTGGCCGCGCTGTTCACCGCGCTGCCGGCGCATGCGCTCTACAAGGTGGTCGGGCCCGACGGCAAGGTCACCTACACCGACCGGCCGGCGGTCAGCCCCGACAACAAGGTGCAGTCGGTCAACAGCAACGGCAGCGTGGCGAACGATGTCGCCCTGCCCTACGAGCTGCGCCAGGCGGCCCAACGCTATCCGGTGACGCTGTACACGACCAAGGATTGCCCGCCCTGCGACGCCGGCCGGCAGACGCTGCGCCAGCGCGGCATCCCGTTCGCCGAGAAGACGATCGCGACCAAGGAAGACGGCGAGGCGCTGCAGCGCATCACCGGCGCCCGCGACCTGCCGGCGCTGACCGTCGGTTCGCAGGTGGTGCGTGGCTACCAGCGCGACGACTGGTCGAGCTACCTCGACGCCGCGGCCTACCCGAAGGAATCGAAGCTGCCGGCCAACTTCCCGCAGGGCGGCGCGTCGCCGCTGACCACGCCGAAGCAGGCGGTGAGCGAAAACACGCCGGCGAACGATGGCACGGCACCGGCGGCCCGGCCGACGCAGTCGTCGGGCACCGGCAGCAACCCGGCCGGCATCAAGTTCTGATCCGACGGGCCTGCCAGCTGCCGGCACCGACGGCCAGGCCCATCATCCAGAACAGCGACGCGGCCCCCAGCGCCGCGCCGAACACGCCGAACAGCAGCGGCATCACGGTGCTGGACCCGTTCAGCGCCATCGAGCGGAACGCGATCGCCTCGCCGTGCCGCTCGTGCGGCGTGATGTGATGCAGCGTCGACATCACCATCGGCTGCACCGCGCCGAGCGCCAGGCCGAGCAGCGACGCGCAGCAGGCCATCAGCCAGGCCGAGTGCACGAACGGGTAGACGCCGAAGATCACCGCCACCCACAGCATCGCGCCGGTCAGCACCTGCGATTCGCTCAGGCGGTGCGCGAGCACCGGGATCAGCAGCCGCACGCCGGCCACCGACACCGCGAACAGGCCCAGCACCAGCCCGATCGCGCCGGCGCTCATGCCGCGCTCATGCCCGAGGATGGGCACGACGAACGAATGCACGTCCCAGCTGGCGGACAGCAGCCAGTTCACCAGCAGCAGCCGGCGCAGCGCCGGCGAGCGCAGCAGGTCCCACGAGCTCTGGTTCGCGACTGCCACGCTGGGACGCGGCACGTCGGCCTCGGCCGGCACGTAGCGCGCCGACACCATCGCCGCCAGCGGCATCAGCATCAGCACCGCGAACGCGAATCGGAAGCCCATCAGGTCGATCAGCGCTCCGGCCGTCACCGGGCCGATGACGTTGGACAGCGCCGGCGCCAGCCCCAGCCAGCTGAAGACGCGGATGCGCTCGGTCGCGTCGGTGGCCATGCGGCCGGCCGTGCGCTGGATCGTGATCAGCCCGAAGTTCGCGCCGGCCCCGGTCAGGATGGCCGCGAGGCACATCGCCAGGTAGTGGCTGCTGAGCGCCGCGATGGTGCCGCCCGCCAGCGACAGCGCGACGCCCAGCCGCATCGGCACGTGGTAGCCGCGGCGGTCGGCCAGCCGCCCGGCCGGCAGCGAGAGCAGCACCGGCGCGGCGGCGAACAGCGCCATCAGCAGCCCCACCGTCCACTCTGCCTGGCCCTGCTTCAGCGCCTGCAGCGGGGCGGCCATCCGCACCCCGGCCATGCAGGAATGCAAGCTGATCTGGCCCAGGATCAGCGCGAGCAGGGGGCGGGAAAATTGGGTCATCGTCTAGGCGTCGYTCTCCGGCAGATCGGGGACGATGGCATCGTCGTCGCGCGGCAAAGCGAGCGGCAACAGCGCCTGCGCATGCGTCTCGGTGACCGCCTCGACCGACTTCAGCTTGCGCGCCATCACGTTGGCCCGCGTCTGTGCCTGGTCGATCGTGTTGCTGGCCTCGTCGAGCTTCTTCTTGGTCTTCGCGAGCACGTCGCCGAACTTCGCGAACTCGGTCTTCACCGCGCCCAGCACCTCCCACACTTCCACCGAGCGCTTCTCCAGCGCCAGCGTGCGGAAACCCATCTGCAGGCTGTTCAGCGTGGCCAGCAGCGTGGTCGGGCCGGCCAGCATCACGTGGTGCTCGCGCTGCAGCGATTCGAGCAGCCCCGGCCGGCGCAGTGCCTCGGCATACAACCCCTCGGTCGGCACGAACAGGATGGCGAAGTCGGTGGTGTGCGGCGGCGACACGTACTTGTCGTGGATGGACTTCGCCTCCAGCCGCAGCCGCGTCTCGATCGCCTTCGCGGCCACCTCGACCGCCACCGGATCGGCGCGGTCCTGCGCATCCAGCAATCGTTCGTAGTCTTCGCGCGGGAACTTGGCGTCGATCGGCAGCCACAGCGGCACGCCGTCGACGCGCTGGCCCGGCAGCCGGATCGCGAACTCGACCCGCGCGCCGCTGCCCGGCACCGTCTCGACGTTGACCGCGTACTGCTCCGGCGTGAACACCTGCTCCAGCAGGCCGGCCAGTTGCACCTCGCCGAAGATGCCGCGCGTCTTCACATTGGTCAGCACGCGGTTCAGCGAGCCGACATCGCGCGCCAGGTTCTGCATCTCGCCCAGGCCCTTGTGCACCTGGTCGAGCCGGTCGGCGACCAGCTTGAAGCTCTCGCCGAGGCGTTGCTCGAGCGTGGCATGCAGCTTCTCGTCGACGGTGGCCCGCATCTGCTCGAGCTTCTTCTCGTTGTCGGCCTGGATCGCCGACAGCTTCTGCTCGACCGCGCCGCGCATCTCGGTGAGGCGCTGGTCGTTCGATTGCGACAGCGAGCGCAGCTGGTCGCCCAGCGTGTCGGCGAAGCGCTTCAGCGCATTCGCCTGCTGCTCGGAAAGGCGCGCCAGCGTGGCTTCCTGTGCCTGCTGCGTGGCGGCCAGCTGGGTGCGGAAGCTGTCGATCTGCTCGTTCTGCGTGCGCGCCACGTCGCCTTGTTGCGCCAGCAGCGTCTGCTGGAAGCTCGCGAGCGTCTGGCCCAGCTCCTGGCGCGTGCCCTGGGCGCTGCGGGCGACTTCATCGCGCAATTCCCGTTCGAGGCGCTCGATGTGCGCGGCGCCCGAATCGGGCTTTCGCAGCGCGAGCCAGAGCGTCAGCAGCAGGACGAGAACGAGGAGCGCGAGCGAAATCCAGTCKAGGAGCATTTCCCCATTC
>NZ_JBFUGN010000574.1:0-3994 GCF_056402895.1 Rhizobacter sp. P3_B12
GTCGACCAGCTGGTCGACCAGCTGATCAACCTGGTCGGCGAACTCGTGATCACCCAGGCCATGCTGGCCCAGAACAGCCAGGGCCTGGACCCGGCGCTGTACCAGCAGCTGGCCGCCGGCCTCGCCGACCTGGACCGCAACACCCGCGATCTGCAGGAATCGGTGATGTCGATCCGCATGATCCCGATGTCGATGGTGTTCAGCCGCTTCCCGCGCATGCTGCGCGACCTGGCCGCCAAGCTCGGCAAGAAGGTCGACTTCGTGACGCTCGGCGAAGCCACCGAACTGGACAAGGGCCTGGTCGAGAAGATCACCGACCCGCTGACCCACCTGGTGCGCAACAGCTGCGACCACGGCATCGAGACCCCGGCCGAGCGCGTCGCCAAGGGCAAGCCGGAAACCGGCACGATCACGCTGAGCGCGTCCCACCAGGGCGGCTCGATCGTCATCGAGGTGCGCGACGACGGCCGCGGCCTGTCGCGCGAGAAGCTGCTGAAGAAGGCCCGCGAGCGCGGCATCCCGGCACCCGACTCGATGACCGACCAAGAAGTGTGGGGCCTGATCTTCGCCCCCGGCTTCTCGACCGCCGACGTCGTCACCGATGTCTCCGGCCGCGGTGTCGGCATGGACGTGGTCAAGAAGAACATCACCGCGCTGGGCGGCACCGTCGAGATCGATTCGGCCGAAGGCTACGGCATGCGCGTCTCGGTGCGCCTGCCGCTGACGCTGGCCATCATGGACGGCATGTCGGTGGGCGTCGGCGAAGAGGTCTACATCCTCCCGCTGTCATCGGTGATCGAGTCGTTCCAGGTGCAGCCCGACATGGTCAAGACGATCGGCGGTTCCGGCCGCGTGGTCGAGGTGCGCGACGAGTACATGCCGGTGCTGGAGATGGAGCACGTGTTCAACGTGCCGCGCTTCGACTTCGAGCACGTCAGCGGGATCATGGTGGTGGTCGAGGCCGAGGGCGGGCGCGTCGCGCTGCTGGTCGACGAACTGCTCGGACAGCAGCAGGTCGTCGTGAAGAACCTCGAGGCCAACTACCGCAAGGTCAATGACGTGTCGGGCGCCACCATCATGGGTGACGGCCGCGTGGCGCTGATCCTGGACGTGGGCAGCCTGGTGCGCCGCTCGCGCCACTGAGTCACGCCCCTGATCGACCCCTCTCACCTTTCCGGAGCTCGACGAAATGAAGTTGAATGACGTTCGAGTCGGCGCACGCCTGGGTGGCGGTTTCGCCGTCACCCTCGCCTTGCTGTGCCTGATCATGGTCGTGGGCATCTGGCGCCTGGGCAGCATCGCCCAGGCCACCCAGCAGATGATGACCGAGCCGCTCGCCAAGGAGCGCCTGGCCGTCGAATGGGCACGCAACGTGTCGATCGGCGTGACCCGCGGCAAGGCGATCGCCAAGAGCCCGGATGCCACGCTCGAAGCGCTGTTCTCCGACGAGGCCAAGGCCTCATCGGCGCGCGCCAACGAGATCACCCAGGCGCTGAAGGCCTTCCCGACCACGCCCGAGGAGCAGGTGCTGCTCGACCGCATCGCGGAGACGCGCAAGACCTACCTGGTGGCACGCGACGGGATGTCGGCCGCCAAGCGCGCCGGCAACGCCGAAGAAGCCACGCGCATCTACGACACCAGCTTCCAGGTCGTCGGCCCGGCCTACGTGGCCGTGATGCAGGCCTACGTGGACCACCAGAGGAAATCCATCGACCAGATGGCGAAGCAGATCGATGCCGACGCGCTGCGCGGCCGCCTGCTGATCGGCGTGACCGGCGCCCTCGCGCTGGTGCTGGGCGCCGTGTTCGCCTGGCTGCTGACGCGCTCGATCACGGTGCCGGTGGCGCAGGCGGCGGCACTCGCCGACGCGGTGGCCGGCGGCGACCTGTCGCGCCGGATCACGGCCGACGGCAGCGACGAGATCGCCGGCCTGATGCGCTCGCTCGGCAAGATGAATGCCAGCCTGCACGACATGGTCACGCAGGTGCGGCAGTCGGCCGACAGCATCCAGGTCGCGAGCAGCGAAGTCGCCACCGGCAACCAGGACCTGAGCTCGCGCACCGAGCAGACGGCCTCGAACCTGCAGCAGACCGCATCATCGATGGGCCACCTGACCGGCACCGTCAAGCAGACCGCCGATTCGGCACGCACCGCCAACCAGCTGGCCTCGTCGGCGCAAGGCGCTGCCGGCAAGGGTGGCGAGGTGGTGTCGCAGGTCGTCTCGACGATGAACGACATCCATGCCAGCTCGAAGAAGATCGCCGACATCATCGGCGTGATCGACGGCATCGCCTTCCAGACCAACATCCTGGCGCTGAACGCGGCCGTGGAAGCCGCCCGTGCCGGCGAGCAGGGCCGCGGCTTCGCGGTGGTCGCGAGCGAAGTGCGCAGCCTGGCGCAGCGCAGCGCGCAGGCCGCCAAGGAAATCAAGAGCCTGATCGACGCCTCGGTCGACAAGGTCGATTCCGGTTCGCGCCTGGTGGCGGATGCCGGCCAGTCGATGACCGAGATCGTCACCAGCGTGCGCCGCGTCAGCGACATCATCGGCGAGATCACCTCGGCGGCGTCGGAGCAGAGCGACGGCATCGGCCAGGTCAACACCGCGGTGACGCAACTCGACCAGATGACGCAGCAGAACGCCGCGCTGGTGGAGCAGTCCGCCGCGGCCGCCGAATCGCTGAAGGAGCAGGCGGTGAAGCTGTCGGGTGTGGTGTCGGTGTTCCGGCTGAGCGCCTGACAAGCCCCTGGCGCGCCTTCGGGCGCGCCGTGTCCCCTCTGTCCCCCAGGAGCGCCGCATGCAGTTCAGTTTCCGCAACGCCCGCATCGGCACCCGGCTCGGGCTGGTCTTCAGCCTGCTGGTGCTGCTGATGGTGCTGGCCACCGGCTACAGCGCGCTCAAGCTGAAGCAGACCACGTCGACGCTGAAGCGCCTGTCGGCCACCGAATGGCAGATGACGCAGCTGGCGCGCGACTGGAATGCGCAAGCCGCGATGAACACGCTGCGCGCGACGACGAATGCACGCCTGGGCACCGGCGAGTTCTCCGACGAGCTGACGAAGCAGTCGAAGGCCACGCTGGCCCTGAACGCCGAGACGATCAAGAAGATCGAGGCGCTGGTGTCGGACCCCGAGATGAAGGCGCTGCTCGACAAGGCGGCGCAGGCGCGCAAGGTCGCGCTCGCGTTCGACCCGCAGCTCGACGCGCTGAAGAACAGCGGCGACTTCGTCGCGCTCGAAGGCCTGCTGGCCGGCGACTACGACAAGACCCACAAGGCCTACCAGGCGGCCGTCGACGAGCTCGCCGCGCTGGCCACGGCCCGCGCCGCCGTCGCGCAGGCGCATGCCGAGACCGGCACCAGCCTCGCGGCCACCGTGGTCGGCGTGCTGGTGCTGGTGTGCGTCGCGGTCGCCGGCGGTTTCGGCTGGTGGCTGAGCCGCTCGATCGCCGCGCCGATCGGCGAGGCAGTGCGGCATGCCCGCGCGATCGCCGGCGGCGACCTGTCGCAGACGCTGTCGATCGAGGCCGGCGGCGAAGCCGGCGAGCTGGCGCGCGCGCTGGCCGACATGCAGGCCTCGCTGCGCCGGCTGGTCGGCGAGGTGCGCAGCAGCACCGACAGCATCACGACCGCCAGCGCCGAGATCGCGACCGGCAACCACGACCTGAGCGTGCGCACCGAGCAGACCGCGTCGAACCTGCAGCAGGCCGCGTCGTCGATGGAGCAGCTGACCGGCACCGTCAAGCAGAGCGCCGACTCGGCCCGCCAGGCCAACCAGATGGCGTCGTCGGCCGCCGAGGTTGCCGCGCGCGGCGGCTCGGTGGTCTCGCAGGTCGTCACGACGATGAACGAGATCAATGCGAGCTCGAAGAAGATCAGCGACATCATCGGCGTGATCGACGGCATCGCGTTCCAGACCAACATCCTGGCGCTGAACGCAGCCGTCGAAGCGGCCCGCGCCGGCGAACAGGGCCGCGGCTTCGCGGTCGTCGCCAGCGA
>NZ_JBFUGN010000575.1:0-3960 GCF_056402895.1 Rhizobacter sp. P3_B12
GTCCGGCAAGGCCACGTCGAGGTCGCTCGATTCCTTGCGGAACGGGAAGTTGCGCTCGCCGTGCAGCGACAGCGTGAACACCGTCGGGTCGTCGCGGAAGATCGATGCAGTGCCGTTGCCCTGGTGCACGTCCAGGTCGATCACCGCGATGCGCAGCAGCGTGCGGTGGTGCCGGTGCCATTCGGCCTGCATCAGCCGCGCTGCCACGGCCACGTCGTTGAAGACGCAGTAGCCGCTGCCCTTGTCGGCATAAGCGTGGTGGGTGCCGCCGGCGAGGTTCGCGGCGACGCCCTCGGTGAGGGCCGCACGCGCCGCGGCGATCGTCGCGCCGACCGAGCGGCGCGAGCGCTCGACCATGCGCGGCGTCCACGGGAAGCCGATCTCGCGCTGCTGGGCCGCGCTCAGCGTGCCTTCGGACACCGAGGTGACGTAGTCGGGCGTGTGGGCCAGCGCGAGTTCGCCGTCGGTCGCCGGGGGCGCCTCCTGCAACCGCAGCCCGGGCTCGGACTCGGCGGCCTCGCGCAGCAGGCGGTACTTCTGCATCGGAAACCGGTGCCCGGTGGGCAGCGGCAGCACGAAGTGGTCGGAGTGGAAGGCTTGCATCGAGGCGCGCATCGCCGGCGCATTGTGCCGACCGGCGCCGAAATGGGTGCGCGCCTCTAGATTGCTGCAATGCAGCAAAAACGACTTGTAATCCCTGGATCACTCCGTATACTTCTGGTCATGGTGCAGTGCAACAAAGTCACTGTGTCAGGCGCAGTCCCCTTTTCTATCTCATGGAGATTCCACATGCTGACCGCTGAACAATTGATCGCCGCCCACAAGACCAACATCGAAACGCTCTTCGGCCTGACCGGCAAGGCGTTCGAAGGCGTCGAGAAGCTCGTCGAACTGAACCTGCAGGTCGCGAAGACCGCCCTCGGCGAAGCTGCCGCGAACACCCAGGCCGCCCTGTCGGTGAAGGATGCGCAAGAGCTGCTGACGCTGCAAGCCAGCCTGCTGCAGCCGGCCGCCGAGAAGGCCGCCGCCTACGGCCGCCACCTGTACGACATCGCCGCCAGCACCAATGCCGACATCGGCAAGGTTGCCGAAGCGCAAGCCGCCGAAGCCCAGCAGAAGTTCATGACGGTGGTCGACACCGCCGTGAAGAACGCACCGGCCGGCACCGAAAACGTCGTCGCGCTGTTCAAGTCGGCCGTCGCGACCACCAGCAACGCCTACGAAAGCCTGCAGAAGGCCGCCGGCCAAGCCGCGAAGGTGGCAGAAGCCAACATCGAAGCGATCAGCGCCAGCGCCGTGAAGGCCGCTTCGGCCCCGAAGACCAAGCGCGCCGCCGCCTGATTCGGCGCGAACAAGTCGTCACGAAGACGACTTGAACTTATTGCGCGACCCTTCATCTGAGAGTGACCGCAGGCCCTGCCTGCGGTTCTCCCTGAAAGGTTGTCTCCTCGGTACCGCGCGAATTCTGATTCCAGGTACCTTCCGGCCCGGTGGCAACACCGGGCCGTTTTGTTTGGGGCGCCGATTTCTTTTTACACAGAAAAGTATTCATAAAAGATGCTATTTTGCGTCTGAGATAGATAGAATTCTGTGTAAATGAACGGCGAATGCACCATTCAACTGTTTGCCGGCGGCACATGGCATGACGCTGGTGTCGTCAGCCTGTTCGGTAGCGAGCAGTCGGGTTGGCGCGCCACCAGCTACACCGGCTATGCGGTCGACTGGGCCGTCGAGCACGCCGATGCCATCGACGCCCACGCGTTCTCGTGCAACTACCCCGTCAGCCTGCAACCTCTGCAGCTCAAACACTGGCCGGTGTTCCTGATCGACATGCTGCCGCAGGGCTTCGGCCGCGAAGAATTGCTGCGGCAACTGAAGCTGCCGACCACGATGGCCGATGCGGCCGACTGGCGCTTGCTGCTGACGGGGGCCGGCAACCCGATCGGCAACCTGCGCATCAAGGAGGCCGCAACCTGGCTGGCCGAGCGCGATTCCATCGCGCAAGGCTTCACCGATGCCGAGGTCGCCCAGCGCGGCGAGGCCTTCACCGATCACCTGGCCGCCCACGGCTTGTTCGTGGCCGGCTCATCCGGCGTGCAGGGTGAATGGCCCAAGCTTCTGCTGACGCGCGCCGACGATGGGCTGCTGTACCTGGACCACACATTGCCGGATGCCCGGGCCCGCGAGCACTTCATCGTCAAGTTCGGCCGCGGCACCGATCCCGGGCTGGCCGCCATCCTGCGTCATGAGGCGCCCTATATGGAACTGGCGCGGCGACTCGGTCTGCGGGTCCATGCGCCACTGACACTGCGAGAGCGCGCTCTCTTCATTCCCCGCTTTGACCGCCGATTGACGCCCGGCGGCGTGCTGCGCCTGGCCCAGGAAAGCATCGCCACGCTGACCGGCAAGCCGGGCTTCGGCGAGGTGCCGTCGCACGACGAGGTATGCCGCCAGCTGGTACGCCGCTGCAACGATCCGCAGGCCGAGGTGCTCGAGTACCTGCGGCGCGATGTCGCGAACCTCGCGCTCGGGAACAAGGACAACCACGCCCGCAACACTGCGGTGCAGCGTGACTTCGACGGCCAGGTCGCGCTGACGCCGCTCTACGACTTCGCGCCGATGTACCTGCACCCGGACGGCATCGCGCGCCGCATCCGCTGGGAAGGCAACGACAACGGCCGGCCGGATTGGTCGCGCGTGCTAGACACAATCTGCACCGACAGCCAGCCTCGACCCGGCGAAACACACGCGCCCTTGCGGCGCGCGCCGTTGCTGGCCGGGCTCCAGGCGATGGCACCGGTGCTCGACGAGATCGCCGGCAACGCTGCGGCATCCGGCCTGTCTCCCGAGGTCCACGCCCATTTGCGCGTCGGACTGGAATTCCAGGCCCGGCAACTCGCCGCCCTGACCTGAGCGCCGACGCGATGGACAAGCGCTATGGCAGCCTCAGCCTCTCCGAGCAGCTCATGCTGCGCAGGCAGGCCATCGACGAAGTGCTGACCCATCCCGAGTGGTCGACGCAGGAGGCGCTGCGCCACCTGAAGAAGACGATGCGACTGACCAGCGCCGAACTCGCCAGGCTGTCCGGCGTGCATTACCGGACGGTGCAGGACATCGAGCAGGGCCGCAGCGAAGGCAGCGTGCAGACGATGAACCGGCTGTTCGGCGTGCTGGGGCTGAAGCTCGGCGTCGTGCGGATCGCGCCGCCCGACGCCTGAGCCCAGCCCTCCCGGCCGCCCTCAGTGCGTCTTCGCCGCGATCCGCATCTTCAGTTCGTTGATCATCGAGAGCGCGATCTCGCGCCCGGCCTGGATCGAGCGCTTGCGCGCCGCGAAATCGGCGGACGACACGTCGGCCAGCTTCGGCCGCAGCACCACGTCGGCCTCGCGCAGCTCGAAGGCATTGATGCTGCGGCTCATGATCGCGAAGGTCTGCAGCAGCATGCGCATCGGATCGCCGGTGGCCGCACCGTCCGGCACCGCCGAGATGTCGACCGCGATCACCAGCTCGGCGCCCATCTGGCGCGCGAAGCGCACCGGCACCGGCGACACCAGCCCGCCGTCCACGTACTCGCGCGTGCCGATGCGCACCGGCTGGAACACCGCCGGCACCGCGCTCGAGGCGCGCACCGCGATGCCCGCATCGCCGCGCTGGAACAGCACCGGCGCGCCGTTGTCGAGATCGGTCGCGACGATGCCCAGCGGCATGCGCATCTGCTCGATGGTCTTGCCGCCGGTGGCCTCGCGCACGAAGCGCGCCAGCGCCTCGCCGCGGATCAGCCCACGGCCGGGAAAGGCCCAGTCGGTGATCGCCGATTCGTCCATCGAATCGGCCATCGCCGCCAGCGCCAGCCCGTTCTTGCCCGACGCGTAGAGCGTCGCGACCAGGCTGCCGGCCGAGGTGCCGACCACCAGGTCCGGCTTGATGCCGTTCTCCTCCAGCACCTGGATCACGCCGATG
>NZ_JBFUGN010000576.1:0-3960 GCF_056402895.1 Rhizobacter sp. P3_B12
CGGTCGGCGATGCGCTGGTGGCCGCAGGGCAGGCGAGCGAGATCGTCTACGAGAACAAGGGCGGCAAGGGCGGCATCATCGGGCTGGCCGAATTCGTGGAGAAATACCCGGATGCCCAGGATTCGGTGATGGTCGGCGGCTTCGTGATGGTCGGCTCGATCGCGCTGAACCGCCCGGCCATCACGCTGGCCAAGGTGAAGCCGGTCGCCCGCCTGACCAGCGAGGTGCTGGCGCTGGTGGTGCCGGCCGATTCGAAGTTCCAGACGATCAAGGATTTCCAGGCCGCGCTGGTGAAGAACATCGCCGAGGTGCCGCTGGCCGGCGGCGGGGCCGGCGGTGTCGACCACATGTGCGCCGCGCTGGTGGCGCGCGCGGCCGGGGCCGATCCGGGCAAGCTGGTCTATGTGCCGTCGAGCAGCGGGGCCGAAGTGATGCAGGCGCTGGCGGCCGGCAAGGTGGCGGCAGCGGTGTCGGGCTTCGGCGAGCTGAAATCGGGCATCTCGTCGGGCAAGCTGCGGGCGCTGGCGATCAGCTCGCGGCGCGGCCTGTTCGGCATCCCGTCGTTCCGCGAGCAGCGCCTCGACGTCGACCTGGCGAACTGGCGCGGCATCTTCGCGCCGGCCGGCATGTCCGATGCGCAGGTGGCCAACCTGCGCGCCTCGCTGCAGARGGCGACCCAGCACCCCAGCTGGCAAGCCGCGCTGGTGCGCAACGACTGGCAGCCCAGCTGGCAGGTGGGCACCGAGTTTGCCGAGTCGATGGAGCTCGACAAGGCGATGGCCGACGCCCTGGTCTACATCCTCAAGCTGAAGACGGCCTGATCAGGCGGGCCATCCCTGCATGTGGCGGATCGCGATCGCGCTCAGCGCGGCGATCCATTCATGCTGGTCGTTCAGGCACGGGATGTAGTTGAACTCCGCCCCCCCGGCCTCGAGGAACGCATCGCGCGCCTCCTGCGCGATCTCCTCCAGCGTCTCCAGGCAGTCGGCAGTGAAGCCGGGGCACATCACGTCGACGCGCTTGACGCCTTGCTTCGCCAGCCCGACCAGCGTCGGCTCGGTATAGGGCTGCAGCCATTCGGCCTTGCCGAAGCGGCTCTGGAAGGTCACGACCCATTGCTCGTCCTTCAGGTCGAGCCGCTGTGCCAGCAGGCGCCCGGTTTCCAGGCATTCGCCGCAGTACGGGTCGCCCAGGTCGCGCGTGCGGCGCGGCATGCCGTGGAAGCTCATCACCAGCTTGTCGGGCCGGCCGTGCGACATCCAGTGGTCCGACACGCGTTTGGCCAGCGCCGCGATGTAGGCCGGGTCGTCGTGGTAGCGGTTGACGAAGCGCAGCTCGGGCAGCGCGCGCACCCGCTGCGCCCACTGGTAGATCGCGTCGTTGACGCTGGCCGTCGTCGCCGCGCAGTACTGCGGGTACATCGGCAGCACCAGGATGCGGGTGGCGCCGGTGGCCTTCAGCGCGTCGAGTTCGCGGCCGATCGCCGGCGTGCCATAGCGCATCGCGAAGGCCACCTGCACCTTGTGGCCGCGCTCGCCGAGGTAGCCTGCCAGCAGCCTGGCCTGCTTCTGCGTCCACACCTTCAGCGGCGAGCCTTCGGGCAGCCACACCGTTGCGTACTTGGCCGCCGACTTCGCCGGCCGCACGCGCAGGATGACGCCGTGCAGGATCAGCCACCACAGCAGCTTCGGGATCTCGACGACGCGCGGGTCGCTGAGGAACTGCGCCAGGTAGCGGCGCACCGCCGGGGCGGTCGGGGCATCGGGGGTGCCCAGGTTGCACAGCAGGACGGCGGTGGCGGGGGCAGGGCGGGKGGGGGCGGGAGGTTCGGGGGCGAAGCGCATCGCCCGGATTATCGCGGCGGACTCAGCCGGCCAGTGAGCCGGCCAACGCGGGCGACTGCAGCAGCTGATCGATGTCGGCCACCACCGCGGCGATGTCGATCGGCTTGGTCCAGTAGCCGATGAAGCCGGCCTCGTAGGCGCGCCGCACGTCCTCGGGCATCGCGTCGGCCGAGCACATGTAGGCCGGGGCCGAGGCCAGGGCCGGCAGCTGGCGCAGCTGCTGCAGCACCTCGAAGCCGGTCATGCCCGGCAGGTGGGCGTCGAGCACCAGCACCTCGGGCTGCCAGTCGCGTGCGATCTCGAGCGCCTCCTCGCCGTCCTCGGCGATGCGCAGCTCGATGGCGCCGTGGTGCAGCCGCAGCGCCTCCTCGAACAGGATCGCGTTGATGCGGTTGTCCTCGACGTACATCATCCGCAGCGCGCCGCGCCGGGTGGCCGCGGGTGCGGCGGCGGGCTCGCACGGGTCGTCGGCCAGCGGCGCCAGGTCGGTGGCGGCGCCATCGGGATCGCAGGCCATGTCGAGCAGCACGCAGGTACCGTGGCCGAAGCGGCTCGTCACCTGCAGGTCGCCGCCGATCGCCTGCATCAGGCTGCGCGCGATGATCAGCCCGAGGCCGGTGCCCTCGATCGTCGAGGTCTCCTTGCCGAGCCGCTCGAAGGGCTGGAACAGCCGGCTCATCTGCTCGGGTGACAGGCCGCTGCCTTCGTCCTCGACCAGCAGCGTGAGCCGTTCGGCGGATGTCTGCCGCACGCTCCAGCGCACCATGCCGCCGGGGCGGTTGTACTTGACCGCGTTCGAGGCCACGTTCAGCAGCACCTGGCGCAGTCGCTGCGCATCGGCCCGCACGCGCAGCGGCGAGGGCAGCGCGTTCTCGAAGCGGATGCCGCGCGTGCGCGCCATCGGCGCCAGCAGGTCGATCGTGCGCGCGACCACGTCGTCGAGCGCCACCCGTCCCATGTCCAGTGTCAAGGCACCTTCCTCCACTTTCTGCAGGTCCAGCACGTCGTTGATCAGCGCCAGCAGGTGCTGCCCGGCGTCCAGCACGTGGTCGGCGTAATCGTGCACCTTGTCGAGGTCGACCTGGTCGGTGTTCATGCGCATCAGCTGCGAGAAGCCGATCACCGCATTCAGCGGCGTGCGCATCTCGTGGCTCATGCGCGACAGGAACTCGCTCTTCGCCCGGTTGGCCAGCTCGGCGGCCTGCTTGTCGCGCAGCGCCTGATCGGCCTGTTTGGTGCGCGTGATGTCGGAATGCGTGCCGACCACGCGGCGCGGGCTGCCGTCGGCGTGGCGCTCGACGATCTTGCCGCGGTCGAGCACCCACAGCCAGCGGCCGTCCTTGTGCTGCAGCCGGTGCTCGGTCTCGTAGACCTCGGTGTCGCCACGCCGGTAGGACTGGATGGCCCGCATCACGCGCGCCTTGTCGTCCGGGTGGATGCGGCGCGACCACTCCTGGATGGTGTTGCCGATCTCGTCCTCGCGGTAGCCGAGCATCTCCTTCCAGCGCGGCGAGTAGAACGCGAGGTTGCGGTCCTCGTCGAAGTCCCAGACGCCGTCGCCCGCGCCCTCGAGCGCGAACTTCCAGCGCTCCTCGGCCGCCTTCAGCGCCTGCTCGGCGGCACGCTGCTGCGTGATGTCGCGCGTGACGTACAGCACCCGCGCGCCGGCCATCGGCGACAGCCGCGCCTCGAAGCTGCCGGGACGCCCGCCCGCCGTCACCAGGTCGTATTCGAGGCACTGCACCGCGCCGGTCTGCAGCGCGCGGCGGATCGCGGGCAGCACCTGGTCGGCCAGTTCCTGCGTGACGCCCTGCACGAAGGGCCGGCCGCGCACGCTCTCCCAGCCGTGCACCATCAGCGGGTGCTTCGGGTCGCCGCATTCGAGGTAGCGCCCGTCCTCGTCGAGCACGAACCACAGGTCGGGCACGGCCGCCAGCACTGCGCCGAGCCGCGCCTGCGCCTCGTGCGCCTGCAGCTGCTGGCGCCCCAACTCCAGCTCGGCGCGCTTGCGGTCGGTGATGTCGAGCGCCAGGTGGACCAGGCTGCCGTCGCGCAGCCGGCGGTCGTTGACGATCAGCCAGCGGTCGCGCCAGCGCAGTTCGTGCTGGGCGCGCCC
>NZ_JBFUGN010000577.1:0-3953 GCF_056402895.1 Rhizobacter sp. P3_B12
GCCTGCCCCGGCCTGCGCCTCCTCGCCACCAGCCGCGAGGCGCTGGGCTTGCCGGGCGAGCAGATCTTTGCGGTCGGCCCGCTGCCATTCGACTCCGATGCCGTGCGCCTCTTCGTCGACCGGGCCCGGCTCGCCAGGCCCGACTTCGCGCTGACCCCGGCCAACGAACCGGTCATMGCCGAGATCTGCCGCCGGCTCGATGGCATCGCCCTCGCGATCGAGCTGGCCGCGGCACGCGTGCGCATGTTCGCGGTCGACGAGATCCGCTCGCGGCTGGACGACCGCTTCCGCTTCCTCACCGGCAGCTCGCACGCCGCGCCGCGCCACCGCACGCTGGGCGCCACGCTGCAGTGGAGCGTGAAGCTGCTGTCCGAGCCGGAGGCGCAGGTCTTCGCGCGGCTCTCGGTCTTTGTCGGGGGCTGCACGCTGGCCGCGGCGGCCGTCGCCGCGGGCATCGACGATGAATACGCGGTGCTGCAGATCATGACGCAGCTGCACGACAAATCGCTGCTCGTGATGGCGCCCGAGAACCTGCCCGAGCCGCGCTTTCGCATGCTCGAGACGGTGCGCCAGTTTGCACAGGACCTGCTCGACGACACCGGCGAAGCCCAGGCCGTGCGTGCGCGCTGCCTGGCCCACTTCGTCGCGTTTGCCGAAGCGGCCGGCGGCCACCTGCACGGCCCGGGCGAGCTGGCGTGGCTGCGCCGGCTGAAGGCGGAACAGGACAACCTGATCGCGGCGCACGACTGGTGCGCCCAGCTGCCGGAAGGCGCCCACGCCGGCTTGCGCTTCGTCGCGGCGCTCGGCCGCTACTGGACCTTTGCCGGCCCGCTCGACGTGGGCTACGGCCTGGGCACCGCCGCGCTGGCGCGAGACGCACACGGGCTCGACGACGCGCTGCGCGGCAAGGCACTGCTGGCGATGTCGCACCTCGCGTACAAGCGCGGCTTCTATGACGAGGCCCTGCGCTGGGCCGACCAGGGCGGCGAGCTGGCAGCGTCGGCCGATGACGCCGAGCGCACCGCCGTGGCGCTGAGCCTGCGCGCCAACGCATGGCATGCGCTGGGGCGCGCCGACGAGGCCTTGTCGGCCTATGAGCAGGCGACCGAGCTGCTGCGCTCCAACGGCGTGCCCGACATCCGCCTGGTGGTCAGCCTGAACAACATCGCCGAGATCCACCGCGGTGTCTGCCGCCATGCGCAGGCACGGGCGCTGTACGACGAGGCCATCGCGCTGGCGAAGCGGCTCGAGCTGCCCGCTTCGGTGACGGGGCAGCTGCAGAGCAACCTGGCGCAGGTGCAGGTCACCCTCGGGCAGTGGCCGGCGGCGCACGAGACGCTGCAGGTGCTGTGGCCGCTGGTGGCGCGCGACGGCCTGCCGAAGATGGGGGCGAGGCTGGCGGAAGTGGCCGCGGGCCTGGCTTCGGCGCTGGGCGAGCATGCGAACGCGGCCAGGCTGCACGGCATGGCGCTGGCGGGAAGGCACCAGGATGGGGAGCAGGCCGATCCGGTGGACGAGGCATTCATCGCGCCGCTGATGGCGGCATCGCGCGGGGCGCTGGGGGTGGAGCGGTTCGAGGCGGAGCGTGCTGCGGGGGAGGCGATGACGCAGGCGGAGGTGGAGGCATGGATGGCGGATTGGCTGGCCACGCCAAGGTCCTAGGCGCCCAGGCCGATGCAGGCAAACGCCGCATCGGCGAGCCCTTCTCTGAAGTGCAGTTCGGGGYCGAACTGTCCGTCCGCAAGGACTCCATCGATGAGGAGCAGCAGTTGGCGAGCGGCCCGCGCCGGATCGGTGGCGCCGAGCAATCGGCACATGTCGGCCAGCCGTCGCACCACCTCGATCTTGTTCTGGGCAGAAAGTGCCTTGCCGGCGTGATCGAGACCCCGGAATTCGGTGGCGGCATTGATGAACGGGCAGCCCCGAAACCTCGGGGACGAACTCAGCTTCCCGAACGCATCGAGCAAGCCCCGCAATTGCGCGCGCGGGTCGTCGGGGTGTCGCCCCACCATCTCATCCCACCAGGCAAAGAACAATCGGTTCTGCTCCCGGAGCACCGCCTCGATCAGCTCATCCTTGGAGGCGAAGTTGCGGTAGAGACTCGTCTTCGACACACCTGCGCGCTCGGCGATGGTGTCCACGCCGGTCGCAAGAATGCCTTCTCGGTAGAAGGCGTCGAGCGCGATGGCCAGGATGCGGTCCCGGGCCGTGGGTTCGCCCTTCGCGGGCGCGCCTCGGCGGGAACGGATTTCTTGGGCAGGAATGTTCGAGGTCGTCATGGCAATCTCCGTTGACAATGGTACAGGTCTGTACCTATATTTAAAGGTACAGACCTGTACACATCGAAAGCCATCCATGTCATCGCATCAAGACACGTCCGTCGACACCAGCGCTGCCGCCGATGTCGAAGCCTTCATCGACGCGCTGCTGCGCATCAAGCGGCCGCCCGAGGACGCGCGGACAGTGGATGCCGAGGTCATTCCCTTGCTCGTGGATACCCCCGGAGCGTGGCCTGACGGCGCACAGGTGATGGTGCATGTGAGAAAGCGCGGACTCGGGCCCCACGCCTTGCTGGTCCACGGCTGGCAGGGAAGGACGTCCGACATGGAGAAAATCAGCGACGCTCTCGTGGCGTCGGGCTTCACCGTGTGGGCTCCGCACCTGCCCGGCCACGGGACTTCCGGCGGAGAGCGCCTGTCCATCCCGCTGGCGGCGCGTGTACTGCGAGCGGTCGAGGGTGTCACCGGGCCGCTTGCACTCGCGGTCGGGCACTCGATCGGAGGGGCCTGCATCGTGCAGGCCCTTGACGAAGGCCTGCAGGCGGACCGTGTGGTTCTCCTGGCGACACCGACCCACTATGGCGGGTATGTGCGCGCGATGGCACGGCAAGCGAGATTGGAGGGTGACACCGTCGCGCATCTGCTGAACCGACTGCAGGAGGTGATCGGCGTCCATCCAGACCGGATCGACATGCGCCGGCAGGCTGCGTCGATGCACCAGCCAGCTCTGTTCATTCACGCGTCCGACGACAAGGTCGTCCCCCACGAAGGTGCCCAGGCCGCGGCGGCCAGCTGGCCTGGCGCCAAATGGCTCCTGCTCGAGGGCCTGGGACACTACAAGATGCTGCTCGAGGATCCGCGAGTGGTTCGGCGCGTCCTCGAGTTCGCTTCCCACACAACATGAATCCGCTCAACCTTGACCCATTCCCGCAGCCAGACTCAAACGAATCAGACAGCGTGGAGAAGGCCCTTCTGGCGCTTCGAGAGGCGAGCGATGAGCAGGCCGCAGTCGACGCCTGCGATGCGTTCCTCTGGGCCATGGGCAACAACCACGCAGGCACCTTTTTCCCGGTCGTATTGGGTGTCCTTCCTGCGCTTGAGCAGATTCTTGCCAGTGGGCAAGCATGGGCGCAACGTGCCGTCATCGAGTCGCTCATCGACCTCGGCGGCACCTTCGCTCCTGAGCAAGGGTACGAAACATACCTTGGCGTCTCGGTGCAAGAAGCACTGACGACGTTCATTCACTCCCTGCGTCCCCACCTGGTGGGGCTGGCGACGGGACATGATGCTCGAGCCCGGAGCGCGATTGATCTTCTGGAGCTCATTGACGACCAGGCGGCATGACCATTTCATCGAACTGGCCCCTCAGCGCGAGCTTCACACCTGCGACTACCACTGCGCCAGAAACTCACCGACCACTGACACGCAATGCTCGTAGCTGGGTTGATAGTCCAACACGGCGATGGCGTCGAACGCGGCGCGCAAGCTGGGACGTCATGCCCAGAGCGCCTGCCGATGGACCGACAAGGACTTGGCCAGCTTGGCGACGTTGCGCCAGACCGTTTTCGGCGCAACGTGCGCGTGCGCAGCCGCCTCTTCCACGGCCATGACGACGATGGGCACCGGCGCTTCGTCGAGCAGGTGCACCAGATGCGGCACGAACGGAGCTTGCAC
>NZ_JBFUGN010000578.1:0-3952 GCF_056402895.1 Rhizobacter sp. P3_B12
CGGTCCACAGTGCGCCGGTCTGCGGTTCGAAGGCGAGCCCGTTCGGGTTGCGCAGGCCGGAGGCGAACACGCGGTGCGCGCCGGTCTTCGCGTCGACCTCCCAGATCGCTGCGCGGCCCTCCTCGGCGGCGAGGCCGTTCTCGCCGACGTTGCTGTTGGAGCCGACCGTCACGTAGAGCTTGCTGCCGTCGGCGCTCGCGATCAGGTTCTTGGTCCAGTGGTGGTTGAGCGTGCCGGCGGGCAGGTCGACCACCTTGGTGCCGCTGCCTTGCAGGGTGGTCGCGCCGGGCGAGTAGTCGAAGCGGACGACGGCATCGGTGTTGGCCACGTACAAGCTGTTGCCGACCAGCACCATGCCGAACGGCGACTGCAGGTTCGAGAGCAGCACGCTGCGCGTCTCGGCGATGCCATCACCATCGGCATCGCGCAGCAGCGTGATGCGGTTCGCGCTGGGCACGCCGGCACCGGCCTTCTTCATCGTCATCTTCATGAACCAGCCGCGGATGCCCTTGCCGTCGTCGGGCTTCGGGGGCGCGTTGGTTTCGGCGACTAGCACGTCGCCGTTGGGCAGCACGCTGAGCCAGCGCGGGTGCTCGAGGCCGCTCGCGAAGGCCTGCACCTCGGTGCCCGGGGCCGCGGTCGGCTTGACGCCGCTCGGCCAGCCGGTGGCGGGCGCGATGTTGACCAGCGGGATCAGGCTCTTGTCTGGCGGCGGCAGCTTCGGGTTCGGGCCGGTGCCGTCGGCGACCTGCAGCGTGGCGGGGYCGCCGCACGCGGCCAGCGCGAGGGCGATGGATGTGGCGAGAGTGAGCGGGCGGCGAGTCATGGAGCCACTGTCCGGGCGCGCGCGGAAGGCGGATGTAGGCGGGCGGGCCGACTTGCTGTCAGACAGCGCCTCGATGCAGGGCCTGTGGGCATCGTCCGACAGGCATCGCCGCCTCCGACTGACGGCGGCCGCACGCTGCTGCGCCTAAGGTTGAGCCGTCTCAGGACAAGGCTGCGACGGCGACGGTGCCGCCGCAAATCGCTCAACCAGATCAGCTCAACCAGAGCGCCCTCGGGCGCATGACAGGAGAGAACCATGAACAAGCACACTCTGACGACGACGGCCGCTGCAGTCCTGCTCGCGGGCGTGGCCCTCACCGGTTGCGGCAAGCGTGACGCAGCGGAATCGACCGCGGCGAACACGAACGACAGCGTGATCGCGCAGGCCGAGCAGAAGGGCCGCGACATGCAGGCCGATGCGTCGCGCGGCATGGACCAGGCCAAGCAGGCCGGCCGTGACCTGGCGCAGGACGCCAAGTCGGCCACCGACAAGGCCGGCGACAAGGTTGCCGATGCGGTGATCACGACGAGCGTGAACGCCGAGCTGGCGAAGGACTCGAGCCTGAGCGCGCTGAAGATCAACGTCGACACCGCCAACGGGCGCGTCGCGCTGCGTGGCACGGCGCCGAGCGAGGCGGCGCGTGAGCGCGCGACTCAGCTGGCGTCGAACGTGAAGGGGGTCGTCAGCGTCGACAACCAATTGAGCGTGGAGCCGGCGAAGGGCTGAGGCCGCGGCTTCAAACTTCAGTCTTGATCATCGCGGGGCGGGGTGTTCGTTGTTGCTCCGTCCCGCGAAGGATCGATGTGTCCCTCGCTGGCCAACACGCCCTGGACCATTTCCTCCAGGGTCGCAGTCTGCTGACGCACAGGCAGCGTGAACGCAGGGCGGGTCTCGACCTTTCCATCATCGTTCTTGCGAAGAAAAGACGGGCTGGATCTGGTCTTGCCAGCAGCGGGCTTGGAGGCGGTTGACTGATCCGCTTCCTTCGTCAATCCGGGGTGCGATTCAGCGAGCCTTCGAGGCTCGAATGAGGGATTCAGGGATTTGCGGTTTGGCTGTCTCGACAGCTGTTGCACCCGTCGCAGTGCAGTGAGTTCCTCGGGTGATCTCGGCGGGATCAACGTGGCGTCCGCTCGCGGACCGCATAGCTCGATCGCCAGCCGCAGCAGTGCATCGGTGGATTGGCGCGGATCGCTTGGGGGCTGAGACGCCACACGTCGGCGGCCGGGGGCGACTATCTCTCTGAGGTCGCTCATCGGCCTGCGGGAGGGAATCTGCCCTTGGATCTGTCTCGTCGAGTTCTGTCGAATCGGATGTGGATCGGCTGCCTGTTTGTCTCGGCGAAGAGGTGGGCTGGAGCGGTGCTTGTTTTTCCAGTCGTCTCTTTTCTGACGCTCTCGCCTGGCGGCGCGGATCGATTGGGCGAGACGGACGTTGCGAAATCTTGATGCTGCGCGGGAAGGCGAGCCCGGATTTCGTTCCGGTGAGCTCGGCACGGACATGCGTTGCGTGGCGGGCGGCTTGGCATGGGAGGGTGGCGTCAAGGGCGGCAAGGGATCTCTTGTGGACGCTGAGGCGCTGTGACTGCGCAAATGTTCGCTGCCCGGTGATCCGCTGCCCTCCTCGGTTTTTCTCTCTCTGCACCTGCGCGGAAGGGCCCGCTTGTTGTCCCTCGTCAACCCGAGATGCTCAAGCGTGCGGGTGGCGTGTGCTCGAACAGCGCCGATGGGCTCGGTGGACGGAAACTCCTCGCCAGATTCGCGGGCCGGCGATGCACCTTGGCTGAGGCAGCGTTTGACCTTGTTCGTTGGATGCATCCTCGGACTCCTCGTTGGAATGGGAATGACGTGGATGAGTGAGACGCGATCGACCGGGAGTTCCAGCGCTTGATGGGATTCGCTCCCGGCTGCCTCGTCACTGATTCGTGGAGCTGGTACCTGACATCGGGTCCGACGGCAGCGTCGAGGGTTGATCCTGTTGCGCGTTCAATTGGAATTTCAACGCCGAGATCTCGGCCAGTGCGATCTCGAGTTGCTGCTTCAATTTCTTCTTGTCGCCCTTCAACCGCAGAATCTTGTCTTCAGGTCGTTCGGGACGCGGTGGCAACACCGTGTCGACGTGCTCCGTACCGCTGCAGGTATTGGTCTCCCTGTTGATGCGTTCGAGGAAGGGGAGGTTGACCAGCCTGGGCACTGCGTGCTTTCTTTCGGGAAGCGATGTACGTCGTGTCAATTCCTGCGCCCTGGGTGACTGGCTGCTCGTCCTGGCGCGATTCTGTCCTCGAGGGCTGCTGCTGGCGGTCCGGCTGAGAAGCCGCTTGATGGGAGAAGCCTTGCGAGGGGACTCTTCCGGCGTCCGCGATTCAGGGGACTTCGGCTCGTCCCTGCGGTGCCTGGATTGATTGGGACTTGTCTGGAGGCGAGGGCGATGCGTCGCGCGCCCCCCGCTCTCCTCATTTTTTTTGAACCGAACCTTGGGGCCCTTCTTGCCGAGTTCTGTCGATTCAGGGCGAGGGCGAGGGCTGGGGCGCAGGGAGCCGGTCTTGGTGGCCGTTGGCTTGGCGGTACCCGTGATGGTGACCTCAGGCCTTTTGGTGGGTGGAAGTGTCTTGCCGATTATCGAAGATGCGTCGAATCGGTTTCGCTTGAACTGTTCGGCGATGGACGGCCCGCGCTGCCTGGCCTCGGAACTGCATCTTGCCGCCTGGTGGTGGATCGCACGAGGGGACTTCTCTTTGGGTGTCACAGCAACTCCATGGAGCAACATGCTCGGTCAGAAACAACGAGCACTGAGTCACCACGCTGTCGCAGCGGTTCCATCTGGAAGCTGAAAAGCAAAAGGGCCACCGCAGGGTGGCCCTTGTAGCTACCGAACATCGCTCGGAGACGAACGAGACGGGGGTCTTGGCGCCGGGTACGGGTTCCGGATTCCGCCCAGTGGTGCGGTCGGTTTGTCGCCTTGATGGGATGGAATTGTGCCGTGCTCCGCGCGCGCCCATCGTTCGAAAAGGGTAAGGAAAGCAACGCTTGTCAGTCGATGGCAGCAGCGAGCGGATAAGCTCCCGCCCTCGGCGCCACCATGCCACCCTGTTTCGCGTTCCCGCCCCACCCGTGGAGATCCCTCGCG
>NZ_JBFUGN010000579.1:0-3949 GCF_056402895.1 Rhizobacter sp. P3_B12
GCATCCGGGTCGCCCCATTGCGCGACGTAGTTGTCCTGCACGCGCACGACCGCGAGGCCATCGAAGAAGCCCTCGTGCGCCAGCGTGCGGATGTTCTCGACATGCCGCGGCGCGAAGCGCGGCGCGAGCTCGATGACGATCGGCCCGCTGCGCGGATCGGCGAGTTCCATCACGAGGGTGTCGGCAGCCACCAGCGGGCGCCAGTCGGCGGCTGCCGAGCGTTCGATCACCTCGGCGACGGTCGGTGGCGCGGCGCCGGCCCAGGGCGCCGCGATCAAGGCCAGTGCGGCGCAAAGCGCGCGCGGGAAGGAACGGGAAGGGGGCATGGGCCGGCTCCGTGAGGACAGGGAGCGGCCACGATATCAGCCCCTATCAATCACGAGATCAGCGGCGGCCGTCCCAGTCGCGCCGGTCGTGGTCGCGGTCGCGCCAGTCGCGGCCGGGGCCTGGGCCGTAGTACGGCGCCGGTTCGACCACTACGGTGCGCTGGCGGTAGCCGCGCGGTGGCACGACGATGCAGGCGCTCAGCAATTGCGTCGCGGCAACGATGCCGACCAGGCCCAGCATGCGGCGGTTCAGAAAGCGTTTCATCGTGGGTCTCCTGTAGGCCGTACAGCGGCCTCGCCATGACAACGGGTGCGGTCGCCCCGATGTTGACGCCCCCGCGTTGCTGCGAGGTAAAGGGCGGGTATCAGTCTGTTCGGCGTGGGGCCGAAGCGCCGCTATCCGACGTTGATGACCGGCGCCGCGCGCCGCTGCCGCTCGAGCATCCACAGCAGGTAGACCACGATCGCGATGTTCAGCAGCAGCGTCGCGACCCGCAGCGCGCTCACGCGCTGCAGCACCTCGTAGAGCTCCACCGGCACGTAGATGGCGCCGCCCGCCGCACCCAGCCAGGCCCCCCAGCGGTAGCCGCGCCACAGGCCATACGCTTCGGCCAGCCGCACGCTCGCATACAGCGCCGCCAGGCCGGCCAGCAGCCACAGCCGTGCATCGGTGAGCTGCGAACTCGCCTCGAGGAAGATGTGCGGGAAGTGCCGGTCCGGGTCGAGGTGCAGCCCGGCGACCAGCGCCTCGGCCAGGTGCCGCACGTCGCGGTGYAGCAGCGACAGCAGCCCGAAGCCGCCAGCCAGCACGGCCAGGCCCTTGATCGCCTCGAACAGCGCGACCAGCTGCATCGTGCGCGGCGGATGGGGGCGCGCTGTCACGATGTGCTCATGACGTCAGCGGCCGTGCGGCGGGTGCGTCGATTACGAGATCGCTGCGCGGTTGCGCCACGCACGGCAGGATGAATCCTTCGGCCTTCTCTTCGGCGCTCAGCCCCGGCCAGTCGATCGGGTATTCGATGCGGCCGCTGACGAGCTTGCAGATGCAGGCGCGGCAGGTGCCGTTGCGGCACGAGCTCGGCAGCCGCAGGCCGGCCAGTTGCGCCGATTTCACGAGGCCTTGCCTGGCAGGCGCCGCAAAGCGGAAACCGCCCGGTTCGACGACGGCTTCGAACGGCGCTGCTGCGAGCGGTGCCGCGCTGTCGCCGCTCATTCGGCGGCGGCCTCGTCCAGGAACCTCACCTTCACCTTGCGGCCCTTCAGCTTGCCGCTGTTCAGCCGCTGCAGCGCCTGCTTCGCGATCGCGCGATCGACGGCGACGTAGGTCGAGAACTCGCCGACCTGGATCCTGCCGACCTGCGCCGCGGTGAAGCCGGCCTCGCCGGTCAACGCGCCCAGCACGTCGCCGGGGCGGATCTTGTCCTTGCGCCCGCCGAGGATCTGCAGCGTGCGCATCGCCGCGGTCAGCGGCCCGCCGCCGCTCGGCGTGAGCTCGGCGAGCTTGTGCCATTGCGATTCGCGCCCCTGCACCTGCTCGATCTGCCCGACGCGGCCCATCTCGTCCATGCTCGCCAGGCTGAAGGCCCAGCCTTCCTCGTCGCCGCGGCCGGTGCGGCCGATGCGGTGCGTGTGCACCTCGGGGTCGGGCGTGATGTCGACGTTGATCACCGCCTCGAGCTGCGCGATGTCGAGGCCGCGTGCCGCCACGTCGGTGGCCACCAGCACCGGGCAGCTGCGGTTGGCGAACTGCACCAGCACCTGGTCGCGGTCGCGCTGCTCCAGGTCGCCGTGCAGCGCGAGCGCCTGCACGCCCTGCGCCTGCAGCACCTCGACCAGGTCGCGGCACTGCTGCTTGGTGTTGCAGAACGCGATCGTGCTGGCCGGGCGGAAGTGGTTCAGCAGCAGGCCGACGGCATGCAGCCGCTCGTCGTCGCGCACCTCGTAGAAGCGCTGGCGGATCTTCGCGGCCGCGTGCTGCTCGCCCAGCTTGACCTCGCGCGGCTCGCGCAGGAACTGCTGGCTCAGCTTGGCGATGCCGTCGGGGTAGGTGGCCGAGAACAGCAGCGTCTGGCGCTGCTTCGGGCAGCGCTTGGCCACCGCGACGATGTCGTCGAAGAAGCCCATGTCGAGCATGCGGTCGGCCTCGTCGAGCACCAGCGTGTTCAGCGCGGCGAGCGACAGCGTCTCGCGCTCCAGGTGGTCGAGGATGCGCCCCGGCGTGCCGACGACGATGTGCGCACCGTGCTCCAGGCTCGCGATCTGCGGGCGCATCGTCGCGCCGCCGCACAGCGTCAGCGTCTTCACGTTGTCCTCGGCGCGCGCGAGGCGCCGGATCTCCTGCGTGACCTGGTCGGCCAGCTCGCGCGTCGGGCACAGCACCAGCGCCTGCACGTCGAAGCGCTTCGCATCGAGCCGGGCCAGCAGCGCGAGCGCGAAGGCGGCGGTCTTGCCGCTGCCGGTCTTGGCCTGCGCGATCAGGTCGTGGCCGGCCAGCGCGATCGGCAGGCTGGCGGCCTGGATCGGCGTCATCGTCTCGTAGCCGAGGCGGGACAGGTTCTCGAGGGTCGCGGCGGAGAGCGGCAGCTGGCTGAATGCGGCTGRGGGCGAGGGCGGGGGCGCTTGGGTCATGCGCCCGATTATCGGTGCGCGCCTTCGAAGGGCGCTCAGCGGGCGGCGGCGCGGGCCAGCACGCGGCTCGCGGCCGAGGTCGCCGACAGCCGCTGCGTCAGGTACTCGGCCAGCCGCACGTGCTGGCTGAACACCACGTTGAAGCGCAGGTGCGGGTCGCCGGCGTTGTCGGCCATGAAGGTGGCGCCGCGCACCAGCAGGATGCCGTTGCGGTAGGCATCCTTCACGAGTTCGTCGATGTCGATGCCGTGCGGCACCGTGCCCCACAGGAAGAGCCCGCCCTCGCCGGGGTGGTCGAGCAGCACGCCGGCCTGGCGCAGCTGGCGCGTCGCCAGGCCGCGCGCGGTGCCGAGCTTCTGCTGCAGCCGGTCGACGTGCTTGCGGAAGCGCCCGGTCGACAGCAGCTCGAGCAGCACGTGCTCGTTCAGCGAGGCGGTGGTCAGCACCGAGAGGATCTTCTCGCGCAGCAGCGGCTTCAGCCACTGCGGCTCGGCCGCGACGTAGCCCAGGCGCAGCGCCGGGCTCAGCGCCTTGCAGAAGCTGGAGTAGTAGATGACGTTGCGCAGCTCCGACAGTTGGGCGAGGCGCGTCGGGTGGCCGGGGTGGAAGTGGCTCTGCACGTCGTCCTCGGCCAGCAGGAAGCCGTGCCGGTCGGCCAGCCCGAGGATGCGGTGCAGGTTGGCCGCGCTGCTGCTCCAGCCGGTCGGGTTGTGCAGCACGCTCTGCACGAAGAACATGCGCGGCCGGTGTGCGGTGCAGGCGGCCTCGATCTGCGCGAGGTCGGGGCCGTCGTGGCGCCGCGCGATCGGCACGATGCGCACGCCCATCTGCCGCAGCCGGTCGAACAGCAGGTGGTAGCCGGGGTTGTCGACCATCACCGCGTCGCCCGCCTGCAGGAAGGCGCGGCAGATCAGGTCGATCGCGTGGGTGCCGCCGTAGGTGGTCAGGATGCGGTTCGCATCGGCCGCGATGCCCTGGCCGCGCATCAGCGTGGC
>NZ_JBFUGN010000580.1:0-3946 GCF_056402895.1 Rhizobacter sp. P3_B12
TGCTTCTACAACCCCGTCAGGCTCCATTCCACACTCGGCTATCGCTCGCCCGTCGAGCATGAGCGTCACGCCGAACACACTCACTGAGATTCAACCCAAACCAACTCATTGGCGTGTCCGAAAAGACTTGACCACGACATCCAGTACAAAAATGCTCCCATCAAACAGGCTAGTCCGCGCCCGCTATATGCGCGGACTGACACCACGCTGGGGTGGTTCATACGAAGCCATGTGGTCATTTCTTGCTGAGGCCAAGCGCACTGGCGCTACAGACATCGGTCTTCTAGAACTCGAGGCGATCATCTTCGATGACATGGGTGACACAGCGCTCAATCGTGGCGATCAGGTGCTCGCGGTTAATGCCTTTCAGAAGGCGCTGGACCTTGGATCGAAGGTCGGCGGAGAGGTACCGCGTGAGCTCCCTTACTCTTGGCACTACAGATGCAAACTACCTGCGCTCCAGGCGTACTGCCGCTAGGTACGGAACCTAACCCTTCGCTGAGCTCAAAAGTTGAACGGCCGCTTTCCAGAGGCTTGCACAGCCTGTGCCAACTTCCGCTTTGGGTCGAATGCGCCAGTTCGCGAAGGCGCACAGCGGACGTTCAACACCAAGTAGTTCCACTGGCAGCACAGCGCGTTTTGACGCCCATCCGCGGGTGCTGCCTCGCTTGACCGATCTTCCGGCTACCTCCAGAAAGCCGCAGCGGCCGCATTGAGGCAGCAAGCGGCCTGTCGATAGCTCGAGGCGACCGACCGCAGCCGCTGCATTGCAGCGATCGGCTCACGACGCGATAGCCGCGCCTAGGTCGCCATCTCATGAGTAGCCGCCGGAAGCACGAGTGCCCGCTCCAGCAGTACTCCGCGGTTCGACGTTTGACGACCACGCCATCAGTCACTCAGCCGCGACTTTCAAATAGTGCAAAATTCGCCCCTGCCCGCCACTCAACCGGCGGGCTTTCGCTAGGGGTGCTGGTCACGTTCTCGTGACCGGCTGAGAGAGTCCCTTTGAACCTGATCGGTGGCGCGCTGTCGCAGGCGCGCCACGGGCTGACAGATTTATCTTGTCGGCCTGAGGTAATCCTCGCGCAGGGAAGCGTCGTGCCGCGGATCCTCTCTTCTTTGCCGCGGCCCGGTTGCGCCGACCTGCCATCGCCAAACCGGGAAGTACGATGGCATTCCGTTCTTGCAAGTCCCCTGCCCTGGCGCCACTGGCCTTGGGCATCGCATCCGCCTTCAGCGTGCATGCGCAATCCACCACCGCCAACAACMGCGCCGATCCGCAGACGCTGCCGCCGGTCACCGTGACCGGCCGCTCGCCCGATGCGGTCGCCACCATCGGCGGCTTCGGCGACCTGCCGCTGTCGAAGCTGCCGCTGCAGGCGAGCGTGATCAGCGGCGTCGCGATGAAGGATGCCGGCGTGCAGAGCCTGGCCGACATCACGCGCTTCGATGCGAGCCTTGGCGACGCCTACAACTCCGAGGGCTACTGGAGCACGCTGATGGTGCGCGGCTTCGCGACCGACAACCGCTTCAACTTCCGCCGCGACGGCTTGCCGATCAACGCGGAAACCTCGCTGCCGCTGGCCAACAAGGAGCGCATCGAGATCCTCAAGGGCACCAGCGGCATGCAGGCCGGCACCAGTGCGCCGGGCGGGCTGGTCAACCTGGTCGTGAAGCGGCCCGAGGGCACGGTGCGCTCGGCCGCGCTGGAGTGGAAGCAGAGCCGCACCTGGCGCGGCGGCGTCGACATCGGCCAGCGCTTCGGCGAGGGCGACGCTTTCGGCCTGCGGGTCAACGCGCAGTACGACGACCTGGATCCGCAGACGCACGACCTGCGCGGCCACAGCCAGCTGCTGGCGGTGGCCGGCGACTGGCGCGTGACGCCGGACACGCTGCTCGAGGCCGAGTTCGAGACCAGCCACCGCTCGCAGCCCAGCGTGCCGGCGATGAGCCTGCTGGGCAACCGCGTGCCCGATGCCTCGGCCTACGACCCGCGGACCAACCTGAACAACCAGCCGTGGTCGCAGCCGGTGGTGCTCGATGGCGACACCGCATCGCTGCGCTGGCAGCAGCGCCTGTCGGCCGACTGGCGCGCCGTGGCGCACTTCGCGACGCAGCGCCTGGTCAGCGACGACCGCCTCGCCTTCCCCTACGGCTGCAGCGCCGAAGGCAACTACGACCGCTACTGCAGCGACGGCACCTACGACCTCTACGACTACCGCAGCGACGACGAACACCGCCGCAGCGACGCGCTGGACCTGGGCGTGCGCGGCACGCTCGCGACCGGCGGGCTGTCGCACGAGCTGCAGGCCGGCGTGCTGTTCTCGCGCTTCAAGAGCCGCCTGCAGGGCCAGGCGTACAACTACGTCGGCACCGGCAACATCGACGGCACCGCCGTGACGCCTGCGGATCCCGCGCTGACCGGCACCAACACCAACCGCGACGAGCGCAATACCGAGCTATACCTGCGTGACGCGATCACGCTGACGCCGACCTGGAGCGCCTGGCTCGGCCTGCGCCACACGCGGCTGAAGCGCGAGAGCATCGCGACCGACGGCAGCCAGCCGGTCTCGTACACCGATGGCTTCACGACGCCGTGGCTCGCGCTGAGCCATGCGCTGCAGCCGGGCCTGCTGGCGTATGCGAGCTGGGGCCAGGGCATCGAATCGGAAGTGGCACCGAACCGCGCGCGCTACACGAATGCCGGGCAGGCGCTCGCGCCGTTGAAGAGCCGGCAGGTGGAGGCGGGCCTGAAGGGCAATGCGACAGACCTGAGCTGGGGCCTGACGGCGTTCGACATCGTGCGCCCGCGCTTTGCCGACGTCGGCAGCAACTGTGCCGACGACACGAATGGCAACACCTGCGCGCACCAGGAAGACGGCGAGCAGCGCCACCGCGGACTCGAGGCCGAGGGCGCCTGGACGACCGGCGACTGGACGCTGCAAGGTGCTGCGATGTGGCTGCACGCGCGCGTCGAGGATGTCGCGAGCGATGCGACGCTGAACGGCAAGCGCCCGGTCAACGTGCCGGACCGCACGCTGAAGCTGAACCTGAACTGGCGCGTGCCGCTGCTCACCGGCCTGAACCTCTCGGCCGGTGCAGTGCACGAGGGCGAGCGGATGGTGCTGCCGGACAACAGCCTGTCCATCCCGGGTTGGACGCGTTTCGATGCGGCAGCGCGCTACGAGCAGCGGGTGGCCGGCGTCGGCACGCTGACCTGGCGCGTGGGCGTCGACAACCTGAGCGACCGCCGCGCCTGGAAGGAAGCCCCGCTGCAGTTCGGGCACGTGTACCTCTACCCGCTGGCGCCGCGGACGGTGCGCGCTTCGGTTCAGATCGATTTGTGAGCCACTCGCCGAAACCGCTGATTTTTCTGTCTATAATCTGAGGCTCAGTTCCTCGATAGCTCAGTTGGTAGAGCGCCGGACTGTTAATCCGTAGGTCCCTGGTTCGAGCCCAGGTCGAGGAGCCAGTATTGACGGGGCCCGCAGCGATGCGGGCCCTTTGTCGTTTGGCGCCGATATGAGACGTTTATGAGACGGTGTCTCATATCCAGTAGTTGTGCGCCCGTCTTGGCGCGTCGCCGGCCGGATCGCCTGGACATGAGCAACGGTGCGCGAGGATCTTCTTCAGCGGMGTGGCCCGTAGTCGTCCTACGCCAACACGCGACGTTTGTAGACAGCAACGACCAATTCTGGGGGTAGTATCCACTGCGTCACGCTAGCGTAACTGGATCAATACACATGACAACTGGGGCGGATCGCGTTAGGGAACCGCTGATTTATTCGGGCAGATCTCGATGGCCGAACGAGGCGTGGACAGCGAGGATGGTTGCATGAAACAGACGAGCTTTGCGAGCCTGGAGTACGCGGGCAAGAAGCGCCAGACGAGGCGCGAGAAGTTCCTGGGCGAGATGGAGCGCGTGGTGCCGTGGTCGGCGCTGTGC
>NZ_JBFUGN010000581.1:0-3932 GCF_056402895.1 Rhizobacter sp. P3_B12
ACTCATCGAGCGTGTAGCCGATCGCCAGCTTGGCGGCGACCTTCGCGATCGGGAAGCCGGTGGCCTTCGAGGCCAGCGCCGACGAGCGGCTGACGCGCGGGTTCATCTCGATCACGACCATGCGGCCATCGACCGGGTTGATCGAGAACTGCACGTTCGAGCCGCCGGTGTCGACGCCGATCTCGCGCAGGATCGCGATGCTGGCGTTGCGCAGCAGCTGGTATTCCTTGTCGCTCAGCGTCTGTGCCGGCGCCACCGTGATCGAGTCGCCGGTGTGGATGCCCATCGGGTCGAGGTTCTCGATCGAGCAGACGATGATGCAGTTGTCGGCGCGGTCGCGCACGACTTCCATCTCGTACTCTTTCCAGCCGATCAGGCTTTCCTCGATCAGCAGTTCCTTGGTGGGCGACAGGTCGAGGCCGCGCTTGCAGATCTCCTCGAACTCTTCCGGGTTGTAGGCGATGCCGCCGCCAGTGCCGCCGAGCGTGAAGCTCGGGCGGATCACCATCGGGAAGCCGGTGCCGCCGATCTCGGCGGTGATGCGCTTCTGCACGGAGAGCGCCTCTTCCATCGAGTGGGCGATGCCCGAGCGCGCCGAGTGCAGGCCGATGCCGGTCATCGCGTCCTTGAATTTCAGGCGGTCCTCGGCCTTCTCGATCGCCTTCTCGTTCGCGCCGATCATCTCGACGCCGTACTTCGCGAGCACGCCGTGCTTGTGCAGGTCGAGTGCGCAGTTCAGCGCGGTCTGGCCACCCATCGTCGGCAGCACCGCATCGGGGCGCTCCTTCGCGATGATCTTCTCGACCACCTGCCAGGTGATCGGCTCGATGTAGGTGACGTCGGCCATCTCCGGGTCGGTCATGATCGTCGCCGGATTGCTGTTGACGAGGATGACCTTGTAGCCCTCTTCGCGCAGCGCCTTGCAGGCCTGTGCGCCGGAGTAGTCGAACTCGCAGGCCTGGCCGATGATGATCGGACCGGCCCCGATGATGAGGATGGATTTGAGGTCGGCGCGCTTAGGCATTGTTCTTCTCCATCATGGCCGTGAAGCGGTCGAACAGGTAGCCGATGTCATGGGGTCCCGGGGAGGCCTMTGGATGGCCCTGGAAGCAGAAAGCGGGTTTGTCGGTGCGCGCCAGCCCCTGCAGCGTGCCGTCGAACAGGCTGACGTGCGTGGGGCGCAGGTTGGCAGGCAGGCTACCCTCGTCGACCGCGAAGCCGTGGTTCTGGCTCGTGATGCTGACGCGGCCGTTGTCCAGGTCCTTCACCGGGTGGTTCGCGCCGTGGTGGCCGAACTTCATCTTGAAGGTCTTCGCGCCGGAGGCCAGCGCCAGGATCTGGTGGCCCAGGCAGATGCCGAAGGTCGGGATGCCGGTGTCGATCAGCGTGCGCGTCGCGGCGATCGCGTAGTCGCAGGGCTCGGGGTCGCCGGGGCCGTTGCTGAGGAAGATGCCGTCGGGCTTGTACGCGAGCACCTCGGCGGCCGGGGTCTGCGCCGGCACCACGGTCACCTTGCAGCCGCGGCTGGCGAGCATGCGCAGGATGTTGCGCTTGACGCCGTAGTCGTAGGCCACCACGTGGAAGCGCGGATCCTTCAGCGCGCCGTAGCCGTGGCCGAGCGTCCATTCGGTCTCGGTCCAGTCGTAGGGCTTCGTCTCGCTGACGACCTTGGCCAGGTCGAGGCCGGCCATGCTGGGCGCGGCTTTGGCCTTGGCGATCGCGTCGTTGCGGATCGCGTCGGTCACTGCCTGGCCGGCGGCCAGCGTGACGATGCAGCCGTTCTGCGCGCCGCGGGTGCGCAGCACGCGGGTCAGGCGGCGGGTGTCGATGTTGGCGATGGCGACCGTGCCTTCGCGCTGCAGGTACTGCGACAGCGTCATCGTCTGGCGGAAATTCGACGCGAGCAGCGGCAGGTCCTTGATGATCAGGCCGGCTGCGAACACGCGGCTGGCTTCCACATCTTCATCGTTGACACCGTAGTTGCCGATGTGCGGATAGGTCAGCGTGACGATCTGGCGGCAGTAGCTCGGGTCGGTCAGGATTTCCTGATAGCCGGTCAGCGCGGTGTTGAACACCACTTCGCCGATGGTCTCGCCGGGCGCGCCGATCGAGACGCCCTGAAAGACGGTTCCGTCCGCGAGTGCCAGCAGAGCCTGTCCTGGGTTTGTCAGCAGTTGAGGCGGCACACGTATCTCCGTTGGTGCGCGCCCAGCTCTGCTCATCTCGAGCGTCGGACCGGGGAGAAAACTGGGGGAGTTTTCGACAGGAAACGGCGAGGGTTTCGCTGGGGCGGGCGGGTTGCAGGTAAACCGCGGGATTATAGACGAGCTTCGAGGGTTGACCCTGAGCCGCGCAGGCATCACACGAATGCGAGCGATTGCCGCTTGCAACGCGAGCACATCGCTCGGATTTGCGTTTCGTTGCGCGCGGATCGACTCCGATAATGCGCGCTGATCCGACCTCTCACCCAACAAGAAGGAGCCACACATGAAGGGCGACCCGAAAGTCATCGAACACCTGAACGCGCAGCTGAAGAACGAGCTCACCGCGATCAACCAGTACTTCCTGCACTACAGGATGCTGAAGCACTGGGGCCTCGACAAGCTGGCGGCCAAGGAATACGCCGAGTCGATCGGCGAGATGAAGCATGCCGACCAGCTGATGACGCGCATCTTCACGCTCGACGGCCTGCCGAACCTGCAGGACCTGGGCAAGCTGATGGTCGGCGAGGACACCGTCGAGATCCTGCAGTGCGACCTGAAGTCCGAGCAGGGTGCGCAGGCCACCATCAAGGACGGCATCGCCCACTGCGAGACGGTGCGCGACTACGTCTCGCGCGACCTGCTGCAGGGCATCCTCGACGACACCGAGGAGCACATCGACTTCCTGGAGACGCAACTCGACCTGGTGGACAAGGTCGGCCTGCAGAACTACCTCCAGTCACAAATGGGTGAAGTCGAAGCCTGAGCCCCCGTGACCGATTCCTCGCACCCCCGCGGTGCGGGGATGTCCCCAGGCTTGAAGTGCGAATCGTTCTTGTTTAAGATGCCTCATCGGCCCTCGCTCGGCGGCCGGGAGTGCATCTGATGATCGTGTGTGTCTGCGAACGCGTTTCCGACCGGGACATCGAACGGCATGTCCGGGGTGGGTGCGACAGCTTCGACTCCTTGCAGCTGGAAACCGGCGTCGCCACCTGCTGCGGGCGCTGCGAAGACTGTGCCCGCGAGGTGTTCGAGACCGCCACCGGCGCGCAAGGGGGGATGGCCATCATCCCGCTGAAGATCGCTGCCTGATCAGAGCGCCGCGATCCCGGCCTTCGCGACCTGCACGTCCTCGCTCGATTTCACGCCGCTGACGCCCACCGCGCCCACGCACTGGCCCTGCACCAGGATCGGCACGCCGCCTTCGAGCATGCCCTCGAGCGTCGGTGCGCTCAGGAACGCGCTGCGGCCCTGGTTGATCATGTCCTCGTAGACCTTGCTCTCGCGCCGGCCGACCGCCGCGGTGCGGGCCTTGCCCGGGGCGATGTGCGACGAGATCGGCGCCGCGCCGTCCAGCCGCTGCAACCACAGCAGGTGCCCGCCGTCATCGACGACTGCGATCGTCACGGCCCACTGGTTCTTCAAGGCCTCGGCCTCGGCGGCGGCGGCGATGCGCTTCACGTCGTCGAGGGTCAACACGGATTTGCTGTTCATGCGCAGGGGCAGGAGTTGGGAAAGCCGCACTGTAGTGCGATCGCCCCGGCCCGGCCAAGGCCCGCCCGCGCAGGACACCTCTGCGCCGGCGCGGGCCAATCCGGCGCCGGGGCCTCATGTCTTCTCATGTCACATGTAACCGGGAACTACAATGCGCCGTCCGGGTCCATACCCGTGGTTCCACCCCCTGGAGGATTCATGAACGACAACCTGCAAGCCGCCTACGGCGACTACCTC